>JAJOKB010000095.1 GCA_021208135.1 Verrucomicrobiota bacterium
ATAAGCATAGGAACAAACGCAATAAGGCGTAGTCTCAAGCAAAAAATGCCCAAAGAGTGCATTTTTTTAGATTAGGGACTGTCCAGAAAGGGGTTGGTGGGTGGGGCAAATAGTGACTGTCCAGAAAAGCCGATAAGATTGAAACTGGACAGTCGGTAAAGTGCCCGAAGTAGGGAATGAAGATAGGGGGCTATCTTTTAAAGCCTGAGAACGACTGGCTGGGCGGTTAAAGGGTGTTAAGCCAACGCCAGCATGCCTCTGCCCAGGGAAAGTTCGTTTCCAATCCCAAACCGTGTCGTCCGTGTGGATACAAGTGGAGCTCGCAAGGAACTTTGACTGCGAGCAGAGCGTTAACATATGCGAGCGAGTTTTGCGCGGGGACAGGAGCATCGTCCGCTGTGTGCCAGAGGAAGGCTGGCGGTGTCTGATCGTTGACGTTCAAGTGTGGTGAGAATTTGCGCCACAAGCTGGTATCATCCTTGTGTGTCATACCTAAAAAATTATCTCTGGAACCCTTATGGGTCCAAGGATCATCCTCAAAACTGATGACAGGATAGCAGAGTACAGTGAAATCCGGCCTAGGAATTTGATAGCTTTGGAAGGCCGTGGAGCATACAGCGCTCAAATGACCTCCTGCGGAAGAGCCCATGATTCCCCATTTGACATTTTGTAACTGCATAACGGCAGACAAATTCTGCAACATGCATGTCAAATCATCACGCAGAGAAAACAAAACATCATCGCCATGAACACCATCCGCAGAGTGGGCGTAGCTAATGACGTAACAACGAACCCCGCGACTAGCAAACCATTGAGCGTAGCCATCGCCCTCATGTTTGGCGAGATGCCCATACCCTCCACCCGGTAAAATTGCCAACACCTTCGGTAAAGTATCGACTCCATTGGGGACAGAGTAAACAGAGACTCTGGGAGAAATAATGTTTGGTTGAATCATAGTAAAATCAGGCAAAAGCCAGAGCAATAACACCCAGCACGGAAATGAGGGCACCGCCCAGTTGCCTCGGTGATGGCTTATCGCCCTCAAACCAATAAGCAAATGGAATAACGACCAGAGGAGTCATGGCTACAATAGGCTGAACTAGAGCGCTGGGAGTTGTCGCCAAAGCCCATTGGAAACAGATGATGCCGATAATAGGACCGGAGAATGCATTTAAGGCGACAAAAGAAACTTTATTGCCAAAACTATCCTTAACATGGAATGGATCGGGGGGGGCTGTACAACCTTTGACAGATCAGGCTACCTAAGTAAAAGGCCGCTACCAGACCGATTCCTCCGAGTAAGCGTTGGTAGCCTGTATTGGCGCCCATAAGGATTGAGTCGGCCACACCAGTGACAACCATTTCGCCAGCTGCTTCCGAAACCAGGTAACCCTTACGACTTAAAACAGCACCGAATCCCTGCCCCATGGCAGCCAACACGCCGAAAAACAAACCCACTATAAAGCCGGGGCGATGCAACCGCACCCCACGTGTCGGAGCCAGAGCATAAACGATACCACACAAAATAACGCTCACGGCGATTATCTGAGCGACAGACAACGTGGTTCCGAGCCACCACCATTCAGCGACACCTGCAATAGGTGCAGCCAAGCACTGAGCCATTAAAATGGTGAGGCGTGAACCGATGCGTGACAAAGCCCCAAAAAGCGCCGATATCACCCAAACCGAAACCAATCAATCCGCTTAAAACAAACCACCAAACAGCGACCCCACCCAAACCCTTGCCGAAAATATGGGCAATGAAACCCAATACACAAACGGCCAATAACAGGCGCCAAAAGTTAGCTGAATACTCTCCAAGTTGTGCAACGGACCTACGCGCGGCTACAACACAAAAACTCCACAAGATAGTAGTAAGAAATGCTGGCAACATGAAGGGTTACCGTTGTTGAATTTGCGGCAAGCACGCGATTAAAATTGGCTAAGCACTCTCTGCCTTGAGACTGCGGCCCATTAGTTCGCTCATTACCTGTTTTAGATCACGGTTGTGGTACAGGATAGCATGAATCTGGTGAAGGATGGGTGCGTCAATGCCTTTTTGTTCACAAACCTCATGATAGCAGGCACAAGCCCAATAACCTTCGACGGTCATCTTGCGAACCTCGATAAGTTCCCGAATGGGAGTTCCCATGGCTACAGCTTCACCGAAAGTCCGATTGCGACTCTCCTTACCATTGCATGTGAGCATCAAGTCCCCCAGACCTGTAAGACCGTAGAAAGTTTCCGGTTTGCCACCAAGAGCAGTGCCGACCTTGACCATTTCATGCAGAGCCCGAGTCAAAAGAGCGGCCTTGGAGTTGTCGCGCAATCCCAATCCGTCACACAAACCGCTGGCGATGGCATATACATTTTTTAAGCTGCCGCCAATTTCCACACCTGCCATATCCTTACTGCGATAGACGCGTAAGGTATCCCCGCTCAACGCCTCTTGCAGCGCAATGGTATCCTGCTCAGGAGCGTCAGAAGCCAATACAATCGCGCTTGGCTGACCATCGGCAACCTGACTGGCGAACGTCGGGCCGGATAAAACGGCATGATTGAAATCAGGTAATTCTTCGGTGATTACTTCATGGGGATAGCGCAAACTGCCTCTTCCAATCCCTTGCACAATGAAAAGCACTGTTTTCAAGCGGACCGCCTTTCCGAGAGCCTTCTTCAATTCGCGGCAAACGGGTCGAAGAAAACGCGAAGGACAGGCGAGAATCACAACTTCTGCTTCCATCAGAGAAGGTTCAAGTTCCAAACCAATTTGCAAATCCTGAGGCAATTTGAAACCGGGTAAGAAAAATGTGTTTTCGCGCTGACTGGAAAGCACCATGGCTTCATCCAAGGTGCGGGGAACTAAAGTGACGCTGTGGCCGAGGCGCACCAGGTGCAGAGCCATTGCCGTTCCCCACGCTCCAGACGGTAAAATGCAAAAATTCATGGATTGATGATTGAATCGAGTGTCCGAGAGTGACAAACCAATTCTATCACAAGCCAAAACATGTTTTCAGGAATTATAGAAGAAACCGGTTCGGTGCTCAGCTTTTCCCAGAGTGAAAAAGCCTGGCGTCTGATAGTATCCGCATCAGTGGTGACACAGCAATTACAACAAGGCGACTCAATCGCCGTCAACGGTTGCTGTCTAACAGCAGTCACATTTGATGACGAGCACATCGAATTTGATTTGCTGGAGGAAACCGTTCGACTGACCAACTTTAGATTTCTAAAAACCGGGTCGCGGGTTAATCTAGAGCGCAGCCTCAGGTTCGACGGAAAAATCGGGGGTCATTTCGTCACGGGTCACGTGGATGCGCAAGGCACGGTGGCAACGATTGAACCACGGGGCCAGGATTTTTTTGTACGGATCGAACCCCCGCGCGAATTTTTGAAATATCTGGTTTACAAAGGGTCGATTGCTATAGATGGCATCTCTTTAACGGTGGCTGCAGTGGATGAATCCGGTTTTTCCGTGTGGATCATTCCACACACATTGGAGGTGACCAATTTAGGAACCCGTCAAAGCGGCGACTCTGTCAATCTGGAATTTGACTTGTTGGCCAAGTATGTGGAGCGCTTGATCCAGCCAGCGCGTTGACAACCCGCCCCTCATTGCTACATCAAAGGGCATTATGATCACATTGACTGAAAACGCAGCTCGGCAAATTGCGCAACTGCAAGAAAACGAAGACAATCAGGGAAAAGTATTGCACCTGCGAGTGGAGGCAGGCGGATGCTCAGGATTGGAATACGCCATGGGATTTGCCGAATACCAGGAGGGTACTCCATTGTTTGAACGTTCTGGAGCCAAACTTGCGGTAGATGCCAAGAGCTTGAAAGTGATCGATGGCTCAGAGATAGATTTTGATGATGGACTGCATGGCAAAGGATTTGACATCCGCAACCCGAATGCGAGTTCCACCTGCGGTTGTGGCCGTTCATTCAGCTGATCACAATCCATGGCTAAAGATTGGTTGGCAGGCATTAAAGACGCCTATGACGTTATTGTTATTGGCAGTGGACTGGGCGGACTGACATCGGCCAATATTCTGGCAAAGGCCGGACATTCAGTTCTATTGCTCGAGCATCATTACCAGTTTGGTGGATTGGCCACGTGGTTTAAACGTCCGGGAGGCCATGTGTTCGATATTTCATTGCATGGTTTCCCTCACGGCATGATTAAATCGTGTCGCAAATACTGGACCAAGGAGATCGCGGATGCCATTGAGCAAATCAAAGACGTGCGTTTCATCAATCCGCAAATGGATATAACCACGACGTTTGATAAGCAGGATTTCACGCGCATTCTGGTGGAAGATTTCGGAATTCCCCGGGAACGGGTTGAGGCCTTTTTCGAGCGCCTGCGTGCGATGAATTTCTACGATGACGATCGCACCACCACGGGTGAATTATTTGAAGAGTTCTTTCCGGGTCGCAATGACGTGCATAGGCTTTTAATGGAGCCTATATCCTACGCGAACGGATCTTCCATGGAGGATCCTGCAATAACGTATGGTATCGTATTTTCCAATTTCATGAATAAAGGGGTGTTCATCTACAAAGGTGGCACCGATACATTGATACGGAAAATGGCGACTGAGCTGGAGACTAACGGTGCCGAGCTGCGCAAATGCGCACTGGTGGAAGAAATCCTGACCGAACCATTGTCCGATGGGCGCAACAAAGTTGCCGGAGTTCGCGTGCGCAGCCAAAACACGGGAGAATCCATGCCGGCACGCACCATCCGTTGCAAGGCGGTGGTATCCAATGCGAACATCAAGAATACGATTCTGAAGTTATCGGACCCTAACAAGTTTGCGGCTTCATTCCGCGAAGAGGCAGAAGCAGTGCGCGTAAACACGAGCTCATGTCAGGTTTATTTGGGTATCCGCAAAGGTGAGACCATACCTTTTATCGGAGATTTGGTGTTCACATCTGAAGCACCCACCTTTTCCATGGAGGAGCTCACCGGGATGCGGACCACCAGCCGGACCTTTTCCGTCTATTATCCGGACACCCGACCTCACACCAAGGAGCCCCGCTATGCGGTTGTAGCCTCCATCAATGCCCAATGGAAAGACTGGGCGCATCTGAGGCCTGAAGAGTACGAAGCGGAGAAGGAGATCATGATAGAAGGTGCCATCAGTGCGCTGGAAAAGCTCATTCCGGGAGTGCGCGACAAAATTGACCACATAGAGGCGGCCACTCCGCTCACGGTAAACCGGTATACACGTCATATCGGAGGCACCTCATTTGGAACGAAATTTGAGGGCCTGAAGGTATCCCAGGAACTTCCCAACCAAATGCCAGGATTGTTTCATGCCGGATCGGTTGGAATCATCATGTCGGGTTGGCTAGGCACCATCAATTACGGAGTCATTACGTCCAACAAGGTGGATAGTTTCCTAAAAACGGTTGGTTAATGGGACGGACCAGAAAAAGGCTCAACTACCCGTCCATGCCCTTGTAGCCAATGATTTGGATGCCGCGTTGCCGGGCGCAGCGCAACACCTCATCCTTATCAATAATGACCGTTCTTCCCGCCTCCAGGGCTGCTGTGGTGATTCCGGCCTCGGCCATGGTGTCCAAAGTTTTAAGTCCAAATACCGGCCAATCAAAATGTGGATTTTGCCCCACCTTAGTGGTCTTCACAAACACCAGATTATCAGTTTTATACTTATTGGCACGAGCCAGCATATCATCCGTACCTTCAAAAGCTTCCACGGCCAAAACCGTTCCCTTGCGCACCACAACGCCTTGACCGATATTGAGACGAGCAATTTCGCGTGCCATGCGAATTCCGAATTCGAGCACCTGGGGATCAGCTTTACAGCGCCCTCCGGTCATAACACCTTCATCAGCCAGATGGGAGTCCATAAATGCCCTGGCATCCAGTAATTTGACCCCAATGGCCGCAATCTCATCGGCAATTGCACTGAAGATGGTGTCGGCATTGCGCTCCTTGAGTCTGGCGAGAATTGCCAAAGCCTTGAGATCCGGGGTGAGGTCGCGAAAAAGCTTACCGGGTGTGACTTGTCCAACCATAACCGCATAGCCCACTTGGAGGCTGCGCAACCCTTTCAACAATTTGCCAATTTGACCCACTTTCACTTCAAAGCGTTCGTGCGCTGGAAATGCTGATGCCAAAGCTGATCGGTCTCGCCCGCGAGGACAATCAAACGCACCTGAAGCCCGGCTTTGCGAATACCATCACCATCAAATGCGGGTACTGGCGCTGTCCGGCGATGACCGCCACGGGACGGGACGGATCGAAATCAACTGGCAGATATGAGGAAAGTCCCATGATTTAAAGGAGGTATTCCGAAGGACGCATTAATTTGCCACTAAGTTGAGGATTTTTCCGGGAACATAGACTACCTTGCGAATGGATTTACCTTCGAGGTGTTGAGCTACTTTTTCTTGTTTGCGGGCGGCATCGAGTACCTCGCTTTCGGGTGCATCTTTTGCGACCAGCAATTCGCCCCGTGGCTTGCCGTTGATAAGAATACCAATTGCCACTTCGTCGGTTTCCAGCAGAGCAGGATCGAACACGGGCCATAATGCGCGGGCCACTGAGCCCATTCCGCCCAACCGGGCCCACATCTCCTCTGCCACATGGGGAGCGAAAGGGGCAAGTAATTGAACAAAAACACGTGCGCTTTGCGCACTGAGACGATCGGTCTTACCAGCGTGATTCATGAAAATCATCATCTGTGCAATTGCAGTATTGAAGCGCAGATTCTCGATATCCTCGCCCACCTTTTTGATGGTTTGATGCAACAACCTGAGTGTCTCTGGGTCATCGAAATAACCGGACTGAACAATTCTTGGGTGCAAACCACCCTCTTGGCCCATGAGTTCGCGCCAAACTTTGCGCAAAAAGCGGTGAACGCCTTCAATGCCATGCGGACTCCATGGTTTGGCATCCTCAAAAGGTCCCATGAACATCTCGTATAGCCGCAGTGAATCGGCCCCATGACTGGCGATGCAATCGTCAGGATTCACCACGTTGCCACGGCTTTTGGACATTTTTTCACCGTCTTCACCGAGAATGATGCCTTGATGAAATAGACGACGAAACGGTTCGGGTTCCTTCAAAACTCCGATATCGCAGAGGAATTGATGCCAGAAGCGGGCGTAGAGAAGGTGTAAAACGGCATGTTCATTGCCGCCAACATAGAAGTCCGGACTGCCCCAGTAGTCACGCTTGTCCGGGTCAACCAAGGTCTGATCGTTATTGGGATCGAGGTAGCGCAGGTAGTACCAGCACGAGCCCGCCCATTGAGGCATGGTATTGGTTTCCCGACGGGCGGCTATCCACACACCCTGCTCAGGTCTGGGTTGCGACTGCGGCACGGTATTCCCGGTGCCCACATCAAGCCAAACATTCACCCAATCAGTCAGGTTACCTAACGGACTCTCGCCATCACCTGCCGGACGGTAATTATCTGTCTCGGGCAATGTGAGCGGCAATTGGCTGGCAGGGACTGGAATGGCGACGAATGTATCATCACCCTCACTGTAGCGCACAGGTTCAGGAGGCAACCAATCAGTGACAGGTCCCTTCGAGTCCACAAGAACCTGATAATCACTTTCTTTCACCCAAAGGATAGGAAACGGTTCACCCCAATAACGCTGACGGGAAAACAACCAATCGCGCAAACGGTAGTTAGTCGACTTGCGCGCTGCGCTGCGCTCAGCCAGTTTAGCGACTATTTTATCTTTGGCCTCGGTGTGAGCCAAGCCATCAAATTCACCAGAGTTGACCAGCGTACCAGCACCACTGTATGGCAAAGGCATACTGTCACCTGAAGCATCAGCAGCATCAATCACCCGAATAACAGGCAAATCGAACAAAGTAGCGAACTCAAAGTCACGCTCATCGTGAGCGGGAACCGCCATAATGGCCCCGGTTCCGTAGCCCATCAGCACATAGTCGGCAATCCATATCGGGATACGTGCGCCGTTGACAGGATTGATGGCATAGCTGCCGGTAAAGACTCCGGATTTCTCTTTGGCAAGTTCAGTGCGGTCCAAGTCACTCTTGGTAGAGGCCTTGGCCTGGTAAGCCCTGACTGTTTCCAATTGTTCGGGTTTGGTCAACAAGTCCACCATGGGGTGCTCAGGGGCAATGACCATGTAAGTGGCACCGAATAAAGTATCTGGACGAGTGGTATAAATTTCCAGCAGATCATGATGATCTTCAAGTGCGAACCAAACCGTTGCACCTTCGCTGCGACCGATCCAATTGGTTTGCTGAGTCTTGGTGGACTCAGGCCACTGCAGATCCTTCAACCCGGCCAGCAGCTTATCGGCATAAGCGGTGATTCGCAGGACCCATTGGCGCAGGTTGCGGCGCTCCACAGGATGACCACCAACTTCAGATTTGCCGTCAATAACCTCTTCATTGGCCAAAACAGTTCCCAGCGCGGGGCACCAGTTGACTGGGCGTTTGTCCACATAGGCCAAGCCATGTTTGAAGAGATTGAGAAAAATCCATTGAGTCCAGCGATAGTAACGCGGGTCGGTGGTGTTTATTTCGCGTTCCCAATCAATGGCCACACCGAGTCGTTTGATCTGTGCGCGAAACATATCGATATTGCGCGCCGTGGTAATGGCTGGATGTGTTCCGGTTTTAACCGCGTATTGTTCCGCTGGCAGACCGAATGCATCCCAGCCCATCGGATGCAGAACGTTGTAACCACTGGCCAGCTTGTACCTTCCTAAAATGTCTGATCCCGTATAGTTCTCGGCGTGGCCAGCGTGCAACCCCGCGCCGCTGGGATAGGGAAACATGTCCAGGATGTAATACTTGGGTCTATCGCTGCTGTCTTCAGCACGAAATGTTCCCTGTTGTTCCCAATAAGCCTGCCAATGCGGCTCAATGGCGGCGAAATTGTAATCTTTGCAATGGGTGGCCATATATTTTCCAATTCAGTATCAAACGCGGCAATGTGAACATCACGCGCCCAGTCGTCAACCCATGTTACCTAACTCGGTCGATTCACGTAGGCAAAGCCCGGAGTTTCTCAAAAAAAACGACGCCGGATTTTTGCCTCGCAAAATCATTGGGCAGCTTTAGACAACGCTATCCAATTGATCCGCTCACTCGCGAACCATTCGCGCTGATGGACACAGGATGGGACGGATTGCCACTTGTGAATTGGATTGCCTTGCAAGTATTAATTGGTCTAATTTTTATCTGTACCTACATTGAGGTGTTGGTCACGAATGCACACGCATGCTCAGATTGACGTTTTAAGATGAAACGAAGGAGCTGAGTATCCATGTAGGTTCGTGGCCGCTCTTGATTGCGCAAAGAAGCGCTTGGGTACCAGAATATTATGACCCAAAAATCAGTGAAAAATTCCGCTAAGGTAAAGAAAGCGGTTACTCCTAAAGCGGCTGTTGTCGGAAAAACCTCCGTAACGAAAAAGAAAGCGGCACCCGCCAAGACAAGCGTCAGGGCGCCCAAGACGGCACCCGCGAAAAAGACTTCTGCTGTAAAGAAGGCAACCACGCTCACTAAAACAGTGACCCGAAAGCCAATTGCTGCGGCAAAGAAAGCAGCGCAACCTTCAACACTGGCACCAAAGAAAAAGACGGTTGCGGTGAAAAAAACCGCTGCTGCGCAGCAAACTCTGCCAGCGAAGAAAGCCGCAAAAAAAGCGGCTTTAACTCAACCCTCGCTGCAAAAGAAGAAAACGGCACACAAACGGACAGAAAGTGAGCAGGCTGAAGAGGCAAATCAAAAAGTTGCAGTGTCGGAGGTGGTAATGGAAGCAGTCTCATTGGAGGTGGAAGCGGAAAGTTCACCTGAGGTAATCACATTCGCACAGCTGGGTTGCCGGCAAAAGTAGTGAAGGCTGTTGCGGATAAAGGTTACACGCGACCAACGCCGATCCAAGTGGATGCGATCCCTGTATTGATGGCAGGCAAGGATATTGTTGGCGGATCCCAAACAGGCACAGGAAAAACTGCCGCGTTCGCATTGCCCATTCTGGGCTTGTTGGGCGAACACAAAAAGGATCGTCCACGGGCACTCATTCTGGAGCCCACGCGCGAGTTAGCGCAACAAGTGATTGAACAGCTGACGGTTTACGGCAAATATACTGGCCTGAAAAGTGTGTTGCTGCACGGTGGAGTTGGGTATGGTAAGCAGAATGATGCGCTGAAAAGCGGAGTGGACATAGTGGTCGCTACACCAGGTCGATTGCTGGATCACCTGCAACAAAGGACCTTCTCACTGAAGGGGTTGCAAGTGTTGGTTTTGGATGAGGCGGACCGCATGCTAGACATGGGTTTCATGCCTGACGTAAAAACGCATCTTGCGCATGTGCCCGGACAAACGACAAAGCATGCTGTTTTCAGCCACCATCCCGCCGGCGATCGAAAGGCTCGCCCAGACCATGCTCAAGGATCCTGTCCAGATACGCATAGGTGGGGGGACGTCAGCCTGCAAGCACAATCAAACACTACATTTACCCTGTGGATGACAGGCAGAAATTCGACTTGCTGAACGCAATCATCAAGCAATTGGATTTTCATAGTATGCTGATTTTCACCCGGACCAAGGCCGGAGCTGACATTGTGGCCCGTTGGCTGGAAGCAGCTGGGAATGGCAAAGTTGGTGTGCTGCACGCCGATCGCAGTCAACGCGAGCGCGAACAAGCCCTGAAAGCATTCAAGGATGGCTCTTGTGACGTATTGGTTGCGACTGATATCGTGGCGCGCGGGATTGACATCAGCGATGTGAGTCACGTGATCAACTATGATATCCCACTCAATCCGGAGGATTATGTTCACCGCATTGGCGAACTGGGCGTGCGGAAAAAGACGGTGATGCCATCACCTTGGTGACGGCGGATGAAACGGAGGCCCTGCGCGCCATCGAACGCTTCATCAATCAACAGATTCCACGCAAAACGCATTGATGAATTTGATTACAATTGGACTCCGATGTTTGATGAAGGCAAAGCCTCAAAGAAGAAAAAAACGCAACCGAGGGTTCCAAAGTTCGCCCACACCGAATTTTGGCAGACGCTAGCCTGCCTTAGGCATTAGGACCCTGCAGTCAATGGCCAGCTAAAATCAGGAGCGGTTGCAATACCAGCACTCAGAGCTTAAAAGGAAGCGCCTATGGTAGCTTACTTGATTCTGTTGAGTGGCATATTCGCCTGTGCCACCTCAGTTATTTTCATCAAGATCAGCGCGACAGATCCGGTCTATTTATCGGCCTATCGACTGCTACTCGCGGGTTTGTTGCTGTTACCTGTGGCGCTGCGTACCTGGCGTACAACAGCTGGGTTCAGTTTTAGTCGTTGTGCAGGCTACGCATTCGCTCCGGGCCTGCTATTGGGACTTCATTTTATCAGCTGGATATACGGGGCGCGGTTAACACCTGCTGCCAATTCCACATTGATTGTGAACATGGTTCCGATTGCCATGCCTTTGTTGCTTTATCTGCTTGTGCGGGAACAACTATCGCGCAGAGAATGGATGGGAACTTTCCTTGCTTTGGCAGGCATCATGGTGTTGGGCTTTGCTGACTTTCATGTGGACAAAGCCTACCTGTACGGTGACTTGGTGTGCTTTGTCTCGATGTTACTGTATGCGGCATATCTGGCCTTTGGGCGCAAGAACAAGGACCTGCCAAATATTTATGTGTACGTTGTACCGGTGTATCTAATCGGAGGACTTTGCTGTCTGCTCCTTGCCCTTACCCTCACTGCCACCACTGGAGTGTCCCCTTTGGCTGACAGTTGGCGATTGGAATTATTGTGCATTACTGGACTGGCCATAATCCCTACGGTTGCCGGACACAGCATTATCAATTGGGCCTTACGCACATTGAGGGGCCAAACAGTGGCCATACTCAATCTGGCTCAATTTTTTATTTGCGGGGAATGATGGGGTGGTTGCTGCTGCAAGAATTCCCCAGTCCCGGTTTTTATCCAGCCAGTGCTCTGGTCATCGCAGGAGCCTTGTTGGTTACCATACGCAGGCTCCGAGCCAGTTAAACGATTTAAATCCAGTTGAATTGAGGATAATCGGCGATTCTGCGAAGTCATTCATACTGCCCCGTAAACCACTCCAAACCCCAGACGTCATCCACAGTGGCAGGTTGGATGGCGACCACAACATCACTACAACTCATGAAACCAAACATCAGGCTGAATAATGGGCTGCATGCACTCTGCAAACATGCGGCCATTTTTGTTTCCGGTGCCTACTGTCTGACGGCACCTGTCTCGGCACAAACTACGGCTGAGGACGAAGTTATTGAACTATCGCCATTCGAAGTAAGAGCTGATAGGGACCGCGGCTATATCGCGACGACCCAGATTTCAGCAACCCGTTTGCAAACAGAAATCAGGGAGTTGCCATTCTTTCTTTCAGTGGTGACACCCGAATTGATCAGAGACACCGGAGCGGACACACTCGACAGCATGCTGCGTTTCGTGCCAGGGGTGCAGCAAAGGCCTCAACAGGCCTTTTATGATACTGGATTTTTCATGCGCGGTCAGGAAGTGAATTTTATATTTCGCGACGGCCTGCGATTGTTCCGATCACCTGCACCGGACAACGTGGAGCGTGTTGAAGTCTTGAAAGGACCGGCGGCGGTTCTTTACGGCGAGTCTGCACCGGGTGGAGGCATAAACTTCATTTCAAAACTTCCCCGCTGGGACAATATAGCGAGCGTGGAACTACGCGCCGATTCGTTTGGTTATTTCAGCAGTTTGGTGGATGTGAATTCGGTTGTGCGCGAGAACAATGTGGCCGCGCGCATGGTAGTTTCCGGAGGTTATGGCGACGGCTGGCATGATCTGGAAACCCGTCGTCATTGGATGGTAGCACCTTCAGTAACGTTCCGCTATGCACCGGGATCGCAGCTGACTCTATCATTGGAGCACTTTGAAAATTATCGTCGCAACCACTTGAACAACGGTTTCTTTGCCTGGAATGGTCCTGATGACGTTGGCGGAGTTGCACCAGACGGTTCCAGCATGCGCCCGATCGGCATACACCCATCGATGCGTATGACAGATAATCCATTTGCAAACTCCTACTATGATGAGTTCAACACCATGCTGATCGGAGACCTTCAGCACAGATTTTCCCAGTGGATAACTTATCGTGGTGTGGTTGCCTATTCACGTGGCCAGGCGGAAACAGCCGGTGCCGTCGTCAATGATCGTCCGATGCGTACGAATGGAGCTGGAGGCACCTTGATAGATGCCGATGTACTCAATGGTCAAGTTATGCGCGTTACCACCAACTTCAATTCCGAAGCTGTGTTGCGCAACGAGGTGGTGTTGTCCAACGATCGCAACAGCCCCATTTACGTCCGGACCTTGTTGGGTATGGATTACATTGATGCAAGATTTCGCCTGCGTCGCATGGCTAATGAGAACCGCTTTAATGCCAGTACCGTCGGGCAACAACCCTTTTACCTGGCCTACAACGCCAGAACTGGTGAACGATTTGGGCTTGCAGTACCAGGGGCTGTTAATTTGCGCGATCAGGAACTGGTCACCCAAACTTATGAAGGTAACAAGAGGTATGGTTACTACGCGATCTCTCAGATTCGCATGCTGAACGATGACCTGAACTTGCTGCTTGGGGTCAGGCACCATCGTCTGGATCGAACAAACCTGGCTAACAATACTGCTGTGGGCAAAACATCGGCGACAACACCGCAGTTCGGAGTGTCTTATAACATTACAGCGGAAATCACAGCCTTTGCCAGTTATAGTGAATCCTTCCGCCCACAACTGGGCAACGATGCCCGGGGAAATCCGTTCTCTCCACTTCAGGGAGAAGGCTTTGACTTTGGTGTAAAAGTTTCGCTGTTGGATGATCGTGTTATCGGTACTATTTCCGCATTCGAAAATACGCTAACTGGACTTATTCGTTCCGATTTCTCCTTTCAACGTCCCGACGGCACCTTTGGCGGAGCATTTTCCAGCGGTGAGGAAAGATCACGAGGCATTGATATTGACCTGATGGTTGAACCATTCCGCGGCTGGCAAACCATTCTGGGCGTTACATTCCTCGATACAGAAATCCTCAGCAATACACAGCAACCGCAATTGGTTGGACTCCGGACCATCAATTCCGCCAAATTCTATGCTACCGCGTGGACACGCTACAACTTCCGCGAAACAATTGAAGGGTTGTGGATTGGCGGCGGTATATCCCATGTTGGTGGAAACCGGGTCACACGATACAGCTGGGCATTCGAAAACAGCAGTTATACCCTATTTGATATTGCCGCCGGCTACAGTACTGAAATCGGTGGATTGGGAGTAAGCGCACAAATAAATCTCCGCAACGTGTTCGATAAAAACTATTTTGTTCACGAGGCATTTCCAGGACGCCCGCGCGATTTGGCGATTTCCCTACGTGTAGAATTCTAAACGCTGAAGCGGTGTGTTCCCTTACAGCAGGTTTGGGAGCCAAGACAACTTGACTATCAACCGGCCCCGTGTTCACGCACGGAGGCCGGTTTTTTTTTGCGATTGGACAATTGCTTCAGCGGCCTGCTGATTCTCTGTAAGTGAGTGGAGTAACCGCCATAAAGGTCCGGAACTGTCGGATAAAATATCCTGCATGACGATAACCCACTGCATAGGCAACCTGCGCTACGCCCAGATCTGAACCGCGCAATAAAGATGCTGCGACGGCAACCCTCTGGCGATTGATAAATTGGCTGAGACGTTCACCGGTGGCTTTGGAAAAGGTGTGCGACAGGTAATCCGGGGAACAGTTCAATTCTCCGGCCAACCAAGGCACCGAAAGCTCCGGATCTGCCAGGCGCATTTGAATCAGGTGGATACAGCGATTGATGCGCGAGGGGTGTGGAGGCGAGTGAATGGGATTGGAGGCTACGAGCGCGGAAACAGTACCAAAACATGCCCGTAACAAAGCGAATTTGGTTGTCTCGCTGATGGACAGATCCGAGCCCGTCATGTGATCCAGATAATCGATCAAGCGCTGGCAAAGCGGCGATTGCCAAGTCACCGCTGCTGTACCTTGGGGAGCACCGAGTTTATTGGCATAGGCGATATGGACAGTAAAGCTGCCCGATTGAAACATCATCACCAGATTAGCGAAGGTGTTTTTCTTACCCACGATGGTCTCCCGGTGAGGCAAGCCGGAAGGAACTACAGCAATTTGTGCGGGATTGAGTCTGGCTGAAGCTGCGGGAAACTCAAACCACGTGGCACCGGACAGCTGTACAAAGACCTCTGGCGTGGGATGAAACAAATGCTCAGGCACCATCGAATAGCATCCCAAAGATGCGGGCAAGAGTAGATGAGTGCGCAATAATTCATCGCTTGCTGATGTCACCTGTGCGCACAATTTGGGCAAAAAACAGGCAATAACGCTTGAATTCCATGCGCCGATACCCTCGGGACAACAATCCAATGCTGCATCCAAGAAAAATGACATGAATGCAAGAAAGCCATAATCAAAAGACGTTGTCTATCACAATGCCAGCGCTTCAGGATGAGTGGCATGAAAGTTACTATTTGGAATGAATTTCGGCACGAAAAAACCAATGCTGCGGTAAAGGCCATCTATCCAGAAGGCATCCATGTGACTATTGCAAAGGCATTTGCTGATGCACCGGACATTGAAGTGACCATGGCCACTCTCGATGACCCCGAGCACGGGCTGTCCGATTCAGTTTTGGACCAGACCGATGTCTTGTTCTGGTGGGGGCATTGCGCCCATGGTGAAGTGAGCGATGAGATTGTAAGAAAAGTACAGCAACGCGTTCTACAGGGCATGGGTCTGGTAGTTTTGCATTCCGGGCATTATTCCAAAATTTTCAAAACCCTGATGGGGACTAACTGCTCACTTAAATGGCGCGAAGCAGCGGAAAAAGAACGTTTGTGGAACATCGCTCCCGGCCATCCGATCACGGAAGGCATAGGCGAATATTTCGAGCTGGAACACACCGAAATGTACGGGGAAAGATTTGATATCCCGGAACCTCAGCAATTGATTTTCTTATCCTGGTTTCAAGGCGGAGAAGTGTTTCGCAGCGGTTGCACCTGGGAACGCGGCAATGGCAGGATTTTCTATTTCCGCCCAGGCCATGAAACCTACCCCATTTATCACAATGCGCAGGTCCAAAAAAATCCTGTTGAATTCGGCACGTTGGGCAGCACAACGAGTCCGCATATATACCGACAAGGCGCCAAACAGCCCTGCACTTGAACCCCTTCCCGAAACTACCAAGCACTTCGGTAAAGCAGGTATTGAAGGACAACGCTGACAGCCATCAGCAGGGCGGAATATTCAGGGGATCCAATACGCCCGCAAGACCCAAGCGGGCGGAATTCTGTTGTCTTTGCGGTAAGGATCGATGCGTTCCAAAAACATACAGCCGGATTTTTTGAAAGAAACCGCCATTCCCAACTCCTGGCCGGTCAGCAATCGCGAGGCCAGCATACTAAAGAGCGGGTTATGTCCGACCAACACCAGATCCTCAGACACTGAACATAATTGTAGAGCCAGCGGTTCAGTGGCGTCGTCGGGAGTGACGCCGTCCCAAACGATCTCTCCGCAGGTGCTACCCAAGACTTCACGCACAGCAGCAGCTGTTTGTTTGGCGCGTGTATAGCTGCTACTGACAACTTTCACATCGGGTGTTACACCGTGCTGCTTGAGCAATCCCGCAACTTCCATGCTCCGCTTGATCCCCCTGTGGGTTAATTGACGGTTTGGATCAGGCCAGGTATCGTCGGCCTCGCCGTGTCGCATAAGGTATAATTTCATGACTGAGAATTTATCACAAATCTCAATCCTGCCAATGCCAGACCTGCAAAAGGCGCGGATCAGGGTCTTGAGTTTCGGCAAAATATACCGCTAAACGAAAAGCAAACAGGTAGTCTCTGCCCGCCTCGGAATATCCGGGCAATGACAGCAAGGTCGAATAGAGTGATTCGGGAGCGCGGCCATTTAAATCAGCAAGCGTGCGCATACCTAAATCGAGTAAAGCTCGTGCAACAGCAGGTTTGATACCGGGAATACGGGCAAACGGCGACATGAGTGCCTGGTAGTCAACTTTCTTTTTGCGCTGCATATTGAAAAGGCTAACGCCCCGATTGTAGAATATGCATGTTGGCCATACTAATACCGCTCAACATAGCACCTGTAATTCCCAAAAAACCTGATCCGTCCCGGCAAGATAGAGATTATTCAATGGCAGTCTGCCATCCTTTAATTTGCGCGGCGCGCCATAGATGGCCCCACCTAAATGCCCGGTAAACTTAAAAATCGTACGAGGTGTAAACATATCCTGGGCAACCGTGTGGGCTCGAACCTCGACGGGATCCATATTCGGCAGAAAGCGGGTAGCGGATAGTTGCAATTGATCGTACCAATGATTCTTGCGGGCCTGGTAATCCTGATCAGGCATACGTGACCAAAAGATCGTAGCGGGCCATTGCTGTGACACGCAAGATACCCTCTGGCAAATTATGATTGTCCGGATACTGATAGTTGTTCGGAAAACAAATTACCCCGCTGCGCACATCGACCTCATCCGCAGGTTTCTCATAGTGAAAAGTTGCGCTATCATTAAAGAAGATGATGGTCTCGTCGCAGCCTAAATCCTTGGGTTGGCGCGATAAAACGCTGATTGTCTCAACGAAAGAGAGTCTGCCTATGTTGTCTTCGGTCCCCGAGTGCAATTGCGGATTGGGCGGATCGAGCAGATTCAATGTTTCCTTCCAGCCAATGGTAGAGAGAACATGCCTTGCGCTAAGCTCCGTGCCGTCGTCCAGAGTCACACCATGGGCGCAACCGTTGGTATGGCGGATGCTTTTCACACCGCAGTTCATGCGGCGCTTGCCACCTGAGGCACGATAGCGATTCAGCAATGCGCGGATGATGACGCGTACCCCTTCCAAAGGACGACCAAAGCCCTCTTCAAACAATGCTTGCCACATAATGACAAACTGCGGCCAATCCATATCATGTTCAGTGGCGCTGCCATAGTACATGAGCGGACAAAAAGTCATATCGATCAGCAATGGATCGCTCAGAAACTTAGCTACGACCGAACGAGCCGACAAAAAACGGCGCACTTAAATCAAAGGCATGCGAGTCATTCACGGCTGCGCGCAAACGACGAAAACCATCTACCTGCGCTGGAAAGGCTGCTGCGACCTCGTCTTCCAGTTGCGCATAATCATTCTTAAACCTAAGATTATAACCGGGAAATGCGATTCTGCTGCCCACTTGCGGTGCCAGTGCCAATTCATCGCGACTCAAGCGCAATTGACGCAAAAGCTTGGCCATAGGCGTGCCTTTGCGGCCTGGGGCCGAACAATTAGTGACAGCGTGCAGGCCGACATCAAATTTACGGCCCTGTTGAAAATAGAAACTGTTGAGTCCGCCGGGAGCGTTGTGTCGTTCGACAATCAAAACGCTGCGATCATACATGGCGAGGCGAATGCCGGCAGCAAGACCGGCCATGCCGCAGCCTATAATAATCGTGTCGAAATCAACCGCTCCAGCCACGAAACCCGAGGGCTCAGGCGTTGACCGCGTTGAACTTGGGGGTGAGGTATTCAGCGCAACTATCCAAGCTCGCCAACTGCGGATAATCTTCTTCGGGCACCTCTATACCATGTTTTTTGCGCAGCTCCATAACGATGTCCAAAAAGTCCATGGAATCCAGATCCAACTGATCCCGGAGACGAACGTCGGGCTGTACATTGCTCAGATCCTCATCCGGTGCAATGTCCGCGATGATATCCAGAACGATTTGCTTACACTCTTCTTTGGTCATAATTTTCTGTTCCTTGTAAGCACTTCTGCTGAGTGTGCAACCCCTTTTACCACGAAACTTGGCAAACTTGCACTGCAAGACATCGCGATTCGTGCGCTTCCTGGTGGTATTGGGCAGAAATAATTTGCAACAGTAACAAACGGGACTTTCCTTGTTGTGGTCTCAAAGTTCTAAATCTAAAACTGAAAAACAATGGCAATATCCAAAGGAACCAAAGCTCCCGAATTCACGCTCCGTCGCAAAACAGCCGATGGTATCACTGAGATTTCTCTGAGTGATTACCGGGGCAAGAGCAATGTTGTGTTGCTGTTCTTCCCGCTGGCTTTCACCTCAGTTTGCCAAGACGAACTTTGCTCAGTCTCAGGTGGCATTGCTGAATATGCTGCGCTCGACGCTGAAGTTTTGGGAATCAGTGTGGACAGTCCCTTCGCGCAGGAAGCCTTTGCCAAAAGCGCAGGTATAACGATCCCACTGCTTTCGGACTTTAACAAGGACGTAGCGTCCGCCTACGATGTTCTCTATGCTGAACTTCTCGGATTTAAAGGCGTGGCAAAGCGCAGCGCATTTGTGGTGGATAAAACCGGCACCATCGCTTACGCGTGGAGCAGCGAGGATCCTAAACAACTACCCCCTTTCGACGAGATCAAAAAAGCACTGCACAGCTGAGCTGAAACCCATTTTTGAGCCAACAACCAACACGCTTTATTCATGACGGATCCCTTTTCGACCCAACGTCCCTTTCGCCAAGGACATCTTTACAGTTTACCTGCACTAGCCGAACAAGGTTACAAAGGCATCAACAGGTTACCAGTGAGCATTCGTGTGGTGCTGGAATCAGTCCTGCGCAATTGCGATGGTGAAAGAGTACGCAAGGAAGATGTCGAAACCCTGGCCAATTACAATGCTGTGGATCCGTCAAAGTCGGAGATCCCGTTCGTGGTCTCAAGAATTGTTCTGCAAGATTTCACTGGCGTACCTCTGTTGGTTGATTTGGCGGCCATGCGCGATGCGGTAGCTGGGTTGGGCAAAGATCCATCACTGATCGAACCTTTGGTTCCAGTCGATCTGGTGGTTGACCACTCGGTACAGGTTGACCGCTCTGGCACCGCCCAATCCTTCCGCGAAAATCTGGAAATTGAATTTCAGCGCAATCAGGAGCGTTATGAATTTTTAAAATGGGGACAACAGGCCTTTGAGACATTTTCGGTGGTACCACCTGCTATCGGCATCGTACACCAAGTGAACCTGGAATATCTGGCACGAGTAGTGTTTGAAAAAGATGGGGTGTACTACCCGGACAGCCTGGTGGGGACTGATTCCCATACCACGATGATCAACGGTCTGGGTATCGTTGGATGGGGCGTTGGTGGCATTGAGGCTGAGGCCGGGATGCTGGGTCAACCCGTTGCCTTCCAGACTCCGGAAGTCATTGGCGTGCATTTAAGTGGCAAACTGCGCGAGGGAGTTACCGCAACCGACCTGACTTTGCGCATCACTCAGTTGCTCCGTGCACACAAGGTGGTAGGCAAGTTTGTGGAGTTCTTTGGTGAAGGTGCAGCCAGCCTGTCTTTGCCAGACCGCGCCACCATCGCCAATATGGCCCCTGAATACGGCGCCACCATGGGTTACTTCCCAATTGACGAGAAAACTCTGGACTATTTGCGCATGACAGGACGACCAGACACAATGATCGATCTGGTACGTGACTACTATTCGGCCCAAGGTTTATTCGGAATGCCGCTGAAAGGTGAAATCGACTACACCCAAGTTCTGGAACTTGATTTGGATAGTATCGTTCCTTCTGTTGCTGGCCCCAAACGCCCGCAAGATCGCATTGACATGCCGTCGCTGAAACAGCGCTTCAATCAACTGTTGGATATGCCGATTGCCGAGGGTGGCTACGGTATAGGCGCGGCCGAAAGAGGCACAACCCGTGCGCTCAAGCCCTCAGCCAACAAACTCGCAGCATGGGAAGGCGAAGGTGGTGCCGCCGTTGCTACGGAGGCAGTGCCTGAATTGAAACATGGATCTGTGGTAATTGCCGCTATCACCTCCTGCACCAATACCTCCAATCCGAGTGTAATGGTCGGCGCAGGATTGGTGGCCAAAAAAGCAGTGCAAAAGGGACTGAAGGTTGCCAAAACCGTAAAAACATCCCTCGCACCAGGATCGCGCGTGGTAACGGAATACCTCAATGCCACCGGACTTCAAACCTATCTGGACCAGCTCGGGTTTAATCTGGTTGGCTACGGTTGTACTACCTGTATCGGCAACTCCGGACCGTTGGATGCTGAGATCGAACAGGCCATCGTTGAAGGCAACCTGGTGGCAGCATCAGTGCTTTCAGGTAACCGTAATTTCGAGGCCCGTGTGCACAGTGCCGTCAAGGCAAACTTCCTCATGTCCCCGCCTCTGGTCGTTGCCTACGCGCTGGCAGGCACTGTGGACATTGATTTGGACAATGAACCCCTCGGGCAAGACGCGGACGGCAATCCCGTCTTCCTGAGCGATATTTGGCAACCCACGCCGAAATCGCGGCAGCCGTGGCAGAAGGAATCAAGCCCGATATGTACACCAAACAGTACGGTGACATCCTCAGTGCCAACCCACAGTGGAAAGAAATTTCCACATCCACCGGTGCCATCTATCAGTGGAAACCATCCAGCACCTATATTCAGAATCCACCCTTTTTCAGCGGCTTCAGCACCACTGCCGGAACCATCCAACCCCTTGGCAGCATGCGTGCAGTTGGTATCTTCGGCGACTCGGTGACCACCGACCACATTTCACCTGCTGGTTCGATTCCCGAAAATGGGCCAGCTGGACGTTACCTCAAGGAAAACGGCGTTACCAAGGCAGATTTCAACAGCTTTGGCTCACGCCGCGGTAATGACCGCATCATGACCCGTGGTACCTTTGCCAATGTGCGCATCAAAAACCTTCTGGCCCAAGGCAAGGAAGGCGGCTACACCGCCCTGCAACCGGACGGTCAAATCATCGATTTCTACGATGCTTGCATGACCTATCGCGAACGCAACACACCGCTCATTGTGTTCGCTGGGTTTGATTACGGTATGGGCTCCAGCCGCGATTGGGCAGCAAAGGGTACCGCATTGTTGGGAATTCGCGCTGTCGTCGCCAGAAGCTTTGAACGCATTCACCGCAGTAATCTCCTCGGAATGGGTGTCTTGCCCCTCGAATTCATGAATGGAGAGTCAGCCGAATCCCTCGGACTCAAGGGCGATGAGGTGTTTGACTTGCAGGGTTTAGGCGATGACCTGAAACCTGGCCAAACCGTCAAACTGATCATCCGCAAAGCCGATGGAACTCAGCAGGAAACCGCGCTCCTGGTACGCATAGACACACAAATCGAAATCGAATACTATCGACACGGGGGGATCCTTCCCTATGTTTTAAGAAGCATACTGGCCAAAGCATAATTGCCCGCCGGAGTGCTTCCGACCATGCCCGATCAAGATTCAGGTTTTCTAGTCAACCCATACAATGAGCCCATTGTCATCAAGATAATGGGCAAAGCCTCTTTCCAAAAACGCGGCCCCCCATCAAATGATTTTCTTTTAAGTCAATGCTGGCCAATGGGAAGAGCATTTTGTTTTGGATTTCAACAACTGCACAGGCATGGACAGTACTTTTTTTAGGAATTCTGGCCGGTGCCGGAATTGAATTGATGAAAGCACAACCCAAGGGCCAACTGACTCTTTGTCGCCTTGGGCAACGCAACCTGGAGTTAGTGCGCAATCTCGGTCTCCACCGCATCATGACGGTGGATGATGAAGGTGCTGAAGTAGTGGGCGTTCAAGCCATCCAAACACTCAACCAGCCCGCCGATAAAGCCGAGATCAACAATGCCCGAATGGTGTTGCAAGCCCACGAAAATTTAGTGGAAATTGACGAGTCCAACCGCACCAAATTTCAGGATGTAATTGCCTTCCTCAAAAACCAAATGGACACCAAACCTTAATCCGGGACTTCACGCGTGATTATGATCTGGTTCCTGCTAGGGTTGTTTGTTGGCGGTGGTGCTGGCTGGTATTTCTGGTTTCTCAGTCGGCGCGATGCGGTGCGTCTCGACGAAGAGAAGCAGATGTTGACGCAGGAAAAAAAAGATCGTGCTGGATTTCATGCACAGCATGGTCGAATCCATCGGCGAAGGCGTGGATCGCAATGAACTATTCAGACGGGTGGTACACTCAGCCATTCTCAGTACGGGAGCAATGAGCGCATGCGTATTTGAACGCAGTGGAAACAAGCTTAGGGGAGTTGCGATTGAGGGATTATTTCCGCCGCATCGACCCTTACCAGAGCACGCCCGCCAAAGAATTTCCACCCGTGCAAAGTATCTGGAACAAGTTTTAAAGGCTGAGGTGTTTGATGTCGGCGAGGGCTTGGTTGGCAATGCCGCACTCAGTGGCGAGGGGTTATTTATTGAAGACGCGCGCAATGATCCCAGGGTTATAAAACATGACGATCCCGCTCTTGTGGTGCGATCGGTCATCGTGGTACCCATCAGCTTCCGCCAGTATAACATTGGCGTGCTTGCCATCGTCAACCCTTCCGACGGCCTGGCCTTCGGAGAAACTGACTTTTCGCTGGCCAAATCATTGGCAGAACAGGCCGGCTTGGCTATTCACAATCTAGACTTGATGGCATTGCAGATTGAGAAGAACAAACTGGACCTTGACCTCGCACTGGCAAGCAATGTGCAAGGGATGTTGCTGCCCAAAGAGTTTCCTGATTCTTCCAAACTCGACATTGCAGCGGTCTATTTGCCTGCGCAAAAAGTAGGCGGTGATCTGTACGATGTGTTTGCGCTCGGGCAAGGCCGGTACGGTATGGCCATCGCTGATGTCTCCGGCAAAGGCATTCCCGCCTCACTGTTAATGGCTATTTGCCAAAGTAATCTGCGCCATTTGGCGAGACAATATCCAAACCCTGCGGATGTGATGCGCCAATTGAATAGTTCGATGACCAGGGAAATGCGCACGGACATGTTCATAACCGTTGTATATGCAGTTATTGATACTTGTAATCATCAATTGCATTTGGCGCGAGCGGGCCACGAGATGCCGCTTCTGGTACACACGGATCCTGAATCCGGATTGTCCGAAGCAAAATTACTGGCGGGGGAAGGTATGGCCATTGGCATGGTTGACGATGAAATATTCAACACCGTGATCACAGAAATAACCATGCCTTTCACACCAGGAGACCTTTTGGTGCTGTACACCGATGGAGTGACTGAGATAGCCAACAATGAGGGTATTGAGTTCAGCAATAGTCGATTGGCCGACGTCATCAAAGCAATGCGGGTACAATCTGCAACCGAGGTCAATGGTACCATTCTCGACAAAGTAACGCTGTTTGCAGGTCAGGAGAGCCAATTAGACGACATTACTCTGCTGACGGTTCGCTGCCGGGCCTGATCAACGGGAGTTGAGGGCGTCGATGGCCATACGCATGGCTGAAGATCTGGTCTCAACGTGGAGTTTGCGCATAAGGTTTTCCGAATGCTTATGAATAGTGCGGGTGGCGGCACCGAGAATTTGCGCAATTTCCGGGTAAGTTTTCCCTTCAGCCATCCAAAATAAAACCTCTGATTCCCTTGGTGACAGGCCCAACGCGGCTAAAGACTCCAACCCTTTGCTTTGATCTTCATCCAGATGGAAAACCGTCGGTCCACTGCTATCTTTAGGGGCATACAGACTAATCTTCAAAGTACCCTCCCCTGTCGGTTTGCTTTTCAACCAACCGAATTGATTTTCGGCCACGGCATTTTTCCACGAAGCCACAAACTCATCAGGCACCGTTAATTCACCGGCGGCTTGGTAGTACAATCGAACCAGATGAGCGGCCCGCCTGGTGACGAATAACACCTGCCCATCGTCGGCAATCAGCATCAAACCCCTGCGAATGGATTGCTCTAATTGTTGTTCCGTCTCACGACGCATCTGAACTTCAAGTTCCAACAATTCATTCTGCCGCTGTAGTTCACGCCGGAGTGCAAGAATACGCAGATGAGTGGCGACACGGGCTAAAACCTCCGGGATGTAGACTGGTTTGACTACATAGTCCAAAGCACCGGATTCAATGGCTAATCGCCGCTGCTCGGGATCGTCCACAGCCGTCATAAACAAGATAGGGATATCTGCGAACTCTGGTTGCTGATTGATCTGAGCGCAGCATTGCAAACCGTTCATACCCGGCATGAGCAGATCCATCAAAATCAAATCCGGGCGGCAATAGGGCAATTGTTCCAAGCAACTCTCCCCACTCTCAGCAACTCTGACCTGGTAATCCTTGGACAGAGCATCAATCAACAGGCTCAAGTTAGCCGGAGTGTCATCCACCAAAAGAATGGTGTAAAGGCTGGAATGAGTCGTCAGATCAGACATTTTCGCTTTCAGATTGTAGTAATTTCCTGATTTCCGCCATACGAAAATCATCGATTAATGGCAGTAATTTCCTGTGCAACGATACTCCAGGAGCACCTAAGCTCAAAAGCTCATTGAACAATCGGCGCAATTGAATGGCATCACCCGTGCGGGCAACTGACATCAACCGTTCAATCGCAGACTTCCATTGGTCAGGATCTGTGGGAACCGTGGGCAGCGACTCGTGCAAAAGATCGCTTTCTTGGGTTGAAATCGGCGCGGATACAACGCCTTGAACTGAAGGAAGCAGCACTGTGACGGTGACCTTGGTGCCCACACCGGGCTCAGAGGTCAGGTTCACCTCCCCTCCCATCAGGCGCGCAAAGTCCCTGACCAGCGATAACCCAAGCCCTGTACCCGACTCAGTCCCCGCAGATGCTTCGACTTGCTGAAACCGTTGAAAGAGCTGAGCCTGAGCAGACAAAGGAATCCCTTTACCGGTATCTTCCACGGTAAGCCACAAAGCGCCATCTCGATAAGAGGCATACAAAACCACTGCACCAGAGCTGGTAAACTTCACCGCGTTAGAAAGCAGATTTTCTATAATCTGACGGAGCTTGCGTCGGTCCCCTACTACCTTTGCCGGCAGAAATCCGTCGATGCGCAAGCGGTAATTGACGACCTTTGCGCAAAGCCCGCACCTCATTGGCAGCAGAAACCTCCTGCAATAATTCAGCCAATGCGAACTCCGCATCTTCTCTGGTCATCTTGCCTGCCTCAACTTTGGCAACATCCAGGACTTCATTGATCAACCCCAACAAATGTTCGCCACTACTTTGAATGACGCTAAGGGCTTCACTCATCTTGGCACCGGGCAAATCCCGCCCACGCAGTAGAACCGCATATCCAATGATACTGTTCAAAGGTGTGCGCAGTTCATGGCTCATGTTGGCCAGAAACCTGCCTTTGGCCTGATTGGCCTGATCCGCCAGAATCATTGCCTGTTCCAGACTGCGGGTGCGCTCTTGGACCAAACTTTGCAAGCGCACCTGTTCGTTTTGCAGGATACGTATGCGCCATAAAAACCCGCATATCACCAATAGGATTATCAGCAGAAACAGCCCGGCATATGCTATTTTTGTCCTATACCATGGAGGGTGTACCAAGACGGTGACGCTGGCGGTCTGGCTCAACATGCCGGAGGGGTCCAAAGCGCGGGCTTCAAACACGAATGGACCACCCAGGATGTTGGTGAAAGAAAATCGTGGATTATTGCTCAGCTCGCTCCACTCATCGTTGAAACCGCGCAATCTGGCCTGGTACAACAGTCCAGTGGACGCCTGAAAGCGAGGTGCAGCTAATTCGAAGGTCAAACCCTGCGGATGGTAGCGAAAGGTCAGATGTCTATCGCCGGAAATTCTGTTCCAACCGGTCGAGGATTGGATACGACGCACTGTTGTAGCAAAGCTTGAATCGTCTGCCTGATAACCCTCTAAATGTATCCTGAACATGGGGCCATAACCTCTTCCCCACAATGCATGGGCGTGCAAGTCAAAGAAATTTTCTGCCACTCCAGCAAACCCAACCTCCGCGAGCAAAGCACTATCGGCACTTTGCCAGACACCTTCTTTAAAGAACCCCAGAGGTTGTAAGGAACCTATGCGTTCGGTTGATTGAATCGAGGCCCAGGTCAGACCATTGCCAGTATGAACCAAACTGTATAAGGCACTCGCATGCGCATCTCCGGGCAATTGAAAGCGATCTTCGGGAACAAAAACTTCCTCATCAGCCAGAAAACGGAATGAGCCCACATTGGTAAAAAACGAAGGACCGTCCGGCAGTTGGAACAATGCCGTCCAAACATAATCCATCGGTAAACCGTGCGTATGGTGATATTGTCTCCAACCACCCGGTTGATCGATGGGATGGTCACCGGGTTTGCGCCAAATGCCAGTGGCATAGCTCGCAGCCCAGAGATCGCCGTTCCGGGTTTGAATCACATGGCGGACATCGCGCGGCAACGGGTCGTGAAACAATAGTTGCCAAACCTCACCATTCCAGCGGGCAGCAGCATGACCTCCCCGTCCTGTTACATGCAAAATGTGTGTGTCCCGACTATCCAACAACATCCCGAATGGACGCAGTCCGGGTATATCCAATGCCAGTTCGAGCTCATTACCACGCTTTAAATACAGGCCCCGGGTAGCCAAAACCCAGTGTCGCCCCCACCATTCAGCAATCCCAAATATACTGGTTACACCGGGCGCATCTATTCTGATGAATCTGGCACTGGATCCAGTGCCAGTGTCCGCAGGATTCAGTTCATACAGACCGTCAAAACACCCTACAAACATCACCCCATTCAATCGCCCCCATACGTCCACCGTTCCCGGCGCAGGACCATTGTAGTCATCATAGACCGAAACAGTTCCGCGCACATCAATGCGTGTCAATCCACTGTTCAGGGCCACCCAAAGGCCCTGTGCATCATCCGTGATTGAATCAAACACTACATCATCCTGCAGTCCGATAGTTCTATCCAGCAAGCGCATGTGCTGGCCATCCTGAGTTAACAGAAGGATACCCTTGCCGTAGGTCGCAATCACGATGGTGCCATCCGTGAGAGAGCCGACATGACTGATGGCAGTGTCTTTTAAAATCTGCCGGGCCGGGGTCTGAAAAGGTGCCAAAGCAAAGGTTTCCGGATCCATGAGGTAGGCATCGCCAAACTCACTAAATATCAGGAAGTCACCACTATCGTGCCTGCTGAACCACAGTTGCTGGGCTGCTTGCACGATTGCGTCGTCAGAACGCACAACAGGCTCAGCGTCCACCCATTCGAACAACGGCAGTCCCGGACCCGTTGAGAATACGCGCTCACCCACGCGTGAAACTCCAATTGCACCACCTAAATGCGTGTAATCTAAAAAATATCCGTCCCGATAAACAAGAATGGCGCGGGTCGACAGAAAAAGAATGCCTTCCCGCAATACTTCAATGGCAAAAACCCGACCCAATGTTCTGTCAGGAGGCAAGCGATCAACCAGAGAGTGGTAGGCGGTTATCTCTCCTTCTCTGGCATCGAACCAGCCAAGTTCATCCGTTCCTCCCACCCAAATGGCTCCTTTACTGTCTGCTTGCAAAGCAAATACCATCGGAGTCGGTAAGGAATGGTGCTGCCAGCGATGGCCGTCATACTCTAAAATACCCTGTTGGTTACCCACATAAATAAAGCCGTTGGTACCCATGGTGACACCTTGGGCCTGAGGATGCCCCTGATAGTCCACCGGACGAAAATGGCGCATGATGGGGCGTCCAGCTTCGGGATCAAACAAACCATTTACTGCCAGAGACTCAGGAATCCCCATGATGCAGAGCAACGCCAGCAGCACCAGAAAACGGTAAATAAATCTTAAAGAAACGGACATGCGTAACTGTGCGTATGGTGGTTCGCTAATACAGTTGATAAGCTGCGGTGCAGTCTTCCGCTCACCCTCATCCGTGTAAATGTTATGAAGAATCTCAAACTGTTGTCAGTACTTCCCGTTCTCCTTCTCTGTCAAGGACAAACCCAATTGTCTGCGGCAGCGACAGTAGATACCGATTTTGCCAATTCGGTAGGCCAATTTTATGAGCCTGACGAGTTTGGATCAGTGGCATCGCTACTCGTGCTTCCGGATGGAAGTCTTCTGGTTGGATCCAATGAAATGGCACAGGCTGGAGCGACCCCGCCGCTGCAAGTATCATTGATGCAATTCAACAGGGATGGCAGTGTTGCCAGCACCTTCTTCTCCGACACCGATCCAAACGGATCCGGGTTGGGCATTTTTTATGATTCAACTGGCTGGCCTGAGGTCATGGCCATTGGCAGACAAAGCGACGGACGTTTGGTCGTCGGAGGTGTCATGCAAGGAATGCGCGATGGCACAACTTCATGGTCAGCCAGCAATTTATTGCGGATCAATCCCGATTCCACAGTCGATGCCACTTTTGGCAATCTGGGTACCTTTCCCTGGCCGACCGGAGGCGTTAATTACGTCGAGGATCTGATCATTGAACCCAACGACAAAATACTTATCAACGGTGGGTTTGGCGGCATACGCCAGTTGGATACCTCGGTGGTGACACGTCATGGCTTAGCCCGACTCAATGCCGATGGAACAGTGGATTCGACCTTCAACTTAATTCCAACTGAGCACGGCGTTCCGGCTGGAGCCGGTCTGGTTCGGGCCATTTTTTACAGCGCGGTACGGGACGTAGCAGGAAATTATTACGTGGCTGGTATCTTTGAGTGGTCGGGGGGGGTCAACTGCAGTGCTGGCAAGGCTTTTTCCCGATGGGCGACGAGATCCGGCATTCGTGCCTGGTTCGTATGGGGTGGACCGCTGGACATCCGTTTACGTCGAACCCAACGGCACAGTCGTAGCTTTGGGACAAGTTCCATCCCAACCGTCGGTTTTGATACGTTTGTTGCCCGATGGCAGCGAAGACCCCACCTTTAATTTTGCCGGATGGTGGACAACATTTTCATCCAGAGTGCTGATGGCTGACTCAGAGGGCAGGTATTTGATCCACAGCGGGCCGGAATTACGCCGGGTTTTAGCGGATGGTTCCTTCGATCCCACCTTTAGCGCAACCTCTTCCTACGAAAACTTCAACCGCCCGGGAACAACCTTCAATGTGACATGGACTGCAGACGACGGTGCCGTATATGCTGGCGGTTACTTTGATACCATCAATGGTTCGGGCTCGGTCAAAATCACCAAGTTTGCCCAGCCTACTCTGGCCAATGAGTTTGTATGGCAATATTCGGTTGCCCAAGCCTATGAGAATGGTGGCAACCTGTATTTGGGCGTTCGGAGACTGGGAGGCACAACCGCAGGCAGTGTTTCATATACCACACAAAATGGCACTGCTATCGCTGGAACTGACTTCGCGGCAACCAGCGGAGCCCTGCAGTGGGAGGACGGCGAAACGGGAATACAATATATTGTCATTCCGATCATCGACAACGACACAACCGATCCCATTCGCCAATTCACGGTGTTACTGAACAACCCGACGGGCGGTGCAATCCGTGGAGACGCATCGATAACAGTGACCATTCTGGATGATGAAGGATTACCTCAAATTTCCGCACAACCCACCGACCGCACCATTTTTGCCCAAACAGCAACCACCTTAACTGTGGGTATCTCCTCCATCACTGCTGTGAGTTTTCAGTGGCAAGTTGAAGTGGATGGGGAGTTTGTCGATATTCCGGGTGCAATAGGACAAAGCTTTACCCTGCAAAACGCCACTCCGGGAATAACCGATGGCACCTATCGCGTCGTGGTTACCAATAACAACGGCAGTGTGGAAAGCGCCACTGCTCAGGTCACTGTGGTACTACCGGCGGGCGCAAGTGATCCAGATTTCCTGTTTCAAGGCACCGGTTTCAGTCCGTTTAGCGACCTGCGCACCCGCTTGCAATCCGATGGAAGCATTCTTGCGGTGGGTTCATTTACCTCCTTCAACGGTGTTGCCTTGCAGGTTCCCTACATTCTCCGGCTCACCGCAGATGGCGAGTTGGATCCATCCTGGCAACCAGGACTCAACGCTGCCAACAACTCTATCCGGCACGTTGCTATTCATCCTGAATCATCGCCACACGCGGGTAAAATCGTGGTGGCTGGAACCTTCACCAGCTATGCAGGCACCACTGTGCCTCGTCTGGCTCGCCTCAACTCAGATGGTACGTTTGATGCCAGCTGGATCCCTTCCGCGACAGTCAACCTCAATGATTTTGCGGTGGGCGTGGAAACACTGGCAGACGGTGCGGTCATAGTGGCTTACAGAACCGCTGGTCTGCGCAAATACAATGCCGACGGTAGCTTTGCTTTCAATTTTGCCAGCCAAACCGGCACCACTATCACATTCGCCGTACAACCCGACGGCAAAATAGTGGAAGTTTACACCACTTCCGGACCCACCAGGCATTGGGTTCGTCGTCACCTGGCAGATGGCTCTTTGGATCCTGATTTCCAACAACCAGGTTCTTTCAATAGTGCTCCAGCTGCCATTGCTTTCTCGCCTGATGGCAAAATTTACCTGGCTGGTGTCTTTTTGAATTTGGATGGAGTTCCGGCAACGCGATTGGTCAGACTGCTCCCGAACGGTCAGCGCGACCCAGAATTCAGCATTGAAATTGTGGGAACCCTTTCCAACATTCTGGCCCTGCCTGATGGCAGCTTGATGGCGGCAGGCGCATTTAATAATACCGTAAATGGGACAGCCACCACCACCCTGTTCCGTATCTTGGCGGATGGAACCCTGGACCCTTCTTTCTTTTCCGCAGATGGCGCCAAAACTTCACTCATGGTTGACGCACAAGGACGTTATTATGGCGTCAACGATGGCTTGATTCGCCGATTTCTGGGAGATTATGGTGCATTCTCATTCACTGCGACCGAGTTGGTAACCAACGAATCCGCTGGCACTGTTGAGATTCCGGTACAGCGCCTGTTGGGAACGCGGGGACAGGTGAGCGTCAGTTGGGAAATAGTCGGTGGCACCGCAGTCGCAGGAGTCGATTTCGTCAATGCGGCATCGGGAACCTTGCATTGGATGCCGGGTGACGGAGAACCACAGTCCATCGAACTGAACTTGCTGGACGATACCCTTGCTGAAGAGGATAAGACCGTAGTTATCAGGCTGACGGATCCTTCCGACCTGACCCGGTTGGGCATGTTCAGCGATATTGAAATCATCATATTGGATACCGACTCCACCCCACGCATCCTGAGCCAACCTGTTTCAAGAACCAGGGCGGAAAACTTGAGTGCCACTTTCAGCGTCACAAGCAGAAGTCCCTTCGAAGTGAATTATCAATGGTATTTAAATGGAGTGCTGATCCCAGGCGCAACGGATGCAACCTATCACATTGAGAGCGTCGCATTTGCCAATGCCGGCAACTACGTCGTTGAGGTGTCCAATATCAATGGGACAACAACCAGTCAGACCGCGGTATTAACTGTTCTGCCAGCACCGACTGCTGTTGCTGCAGGATGGAGCAACCAGAGCGCATTCAATAATGCTGTTTCAGCCATTGCACCTTTGGGCGACGGACGCGCATTGGTGGGCGGTAGTTTCAGTTTGCCGCGCTCCAGAATAGCCATGGTTAATGCTTCCGGGGCAATTGATCCCGCCTTCACACCTCAGACCAGCAATGTGAACGGCCATTTTGTTTCCGCCATTGCCCTTCAAGACGACGGTAAAATTTTGATTGGTGGCCGCTTCAATACCTTTGGCGGAGTGGCAGCAGTCAACCTGGTCCGTTTGAACAGCGATTTCACCGTCGATACCGATTTTCAACTGTTGTTGAATGGTGCGCCTGACAATGACGTGATGGCAATTCAGGTTCAACCCGATGGACGCATCCTAATCGGCGGCACTTTTTCCAGAATTGGCGATCAGTTGGGAACCAACGCCATCGCCCGTTTAAATCCTGATGGCTCGGTCGACACCAGCTTCACTTCCAGAATCACTAACAGCGGCTCCGTCCAAGTCATCCGATTGGCAGACAATGGACAGATTTACCTTGGGGGAACCTTCACCGGTTATGACAATGGCAATCGCGTTGTGAGGATTAACAGCGATGGTTCGCGCGATTTGAGCTTCAACACCACTCACGCTTCCAGCACGGTGCGCGACATCCTTTTGCTGGACAATGGCGATGTATTGATAGCAGGAGACTTTAACACGGCTGGCAGGCCATACATTGCCCGACTGAATGCGTCCGGGTTTTTACTGCCCAGTTTCCTGAGTGGCGTAACAGTGAACAACTCCGTACTGTCAATGGCTCAGCAGCAAAATGGCAGATTGGTCTTTGGTGGCAATTTCACAACCTTTGGAACCCCCAGCAATTACTTCACCCGCACCGAGTCCGATGGTTCGCCCGATGGCACCCTTTCTTTACAGTCCGGATTCAGTGCGGTGGTTAATCGTGTTGCCTTGGACGCAGATGGTTCCATATGGGTCGCAGGCAATTTCCAGAACTATCAAGGTAACCCGGCAACGCGACTGATTCGCCTTGCAGGCGATGCGGTTCCGCTGGAAATCGGTCGGCAACCAGCCGCTCCCGTTGCCGTTTCCGGACAGTCGGTTTCTATCAGTGTTGCAGCTGCCGGGTTTGGTCCGCTGACCTACCAATGGTTTAAGGGCGACCCGGCCCAAGCCGTGGTGAATGGCGATGGGATCACCGGCGCAAATTCAGCTACCTTGACCTTCTCACCTTATAGTGAATCCGATGCAGGGGATTACTTCGTACGTATAACCAATGCAAATGGTGACACCCTGGACAGCGAAATTGTTTCTGTCGCCACTGCAAGTGCACCGATCCTAATCGAACAACCGCAGTCCGCAATCATCAGCAGCAACCACAAGTTACTGCTGCGGGTACAGGCATCTGGAGCACCCACCCTGTCTTATAGCTGGACTCGAGACGGCACGCCCGTTGGCACCAATAAACCGTATCTTTTCTTGCCCACCCTTACTGAGAGTGACTCCGGCAACTACCAAGTGACTGTCAGCAATACCTTTGGCTCTGTAAATAGTGCGGTAGCCACTATTGAGATTATCCCATCTCCTGCAATCCACGATCCAGCATTTCCGCTGGTAGCAGGAGCAAATGCATTTGTCCTGCCCTTGAGTTCTGGCCAATATGCACTGGGTGGCACTTTTACCACTGTTCGCAATGCTGCCAATCAAAACATTTCCCGCAGCCGCTTTGCCATCTTTGAAGCGGATGGTTCAGTCCACCCAGCCAATCCAGCACCGAATTCAGCGGTTGGTACCATAGCAGAACTACCCGACGGTTCATTGCTGCTCGGGGGCAATTTTGCCTTCGTGGGCGGTGTGCCTGCCGCACATTTGATCAAACTCAATCCAGACTTCACCCTCAATACTGAATTCAGTGATTTCCTCGGCTCAATTACCAGCAGCGTGCCTTCTCAAACCAGGGTGAGCCAAATCATTCCTTTAAGTGACGGACGCATTTTTATTGCAGGATACTTTGATGCGGTGGCAGGCCTTCCAGGCACCCGATCCATGGCCATCCTTCACCCCGAAGGCACAGTGGACACCAACTTCATCTCCCCTGCCAACAGTATTGTCGCGCTTAATGCGGTTGTGGTAGATAATCAGGACAGATTGATTGTAAGCTCCAACAATCAAATCGGCACCACCACACAATCAGTTTACCGAATCCTGGGCGACGGGACAATTGATCCTACGTTTAATCCAGCCCTCGATGGTAATGCTCAAACTCTTGCCATGCTGGACGATGGCTCCATCCTCGCGGGTTCATTCTACCTGCAAAAGATTGCACCGGACGGGACCTTAGTCACCGCATTTGCCCAAAATTTTGCCGGAATGAACTCAGGTGGTTTGATTCAATACCTTCAAGTTCAGGACGATGGTAAGATCCTGATTGGCGGAACGTTCCAATTAATAGGCGATCATCCGCGCAACAGAATGGCCCGTCTATTGCCGGATGGCACTCTTGACTTGATTTTCGATACCAGAACCGGATTCAACGGCAATATAGCCACCATGAGGCTCGCCCCCAACGGCAAAATTCTGGTCGCCGGGAGCTTTTTGAACTTCAACGGAGTTGCAGTTAATAACTTTGCAGTTCTGACAGGGAGCCCGGTAGCACTGGGTTTTCAAAAAAAACCATTCGATCAGGATCTTGTTGCGGGAGCCACCCTTACCTTGGCGTCAACTGCTATCGGCACATCTTCAGTGACTTACCAATGGCAACTGGACGGGGTGGACCTAGTCGATGGTCTCGGCATCAACGGTGCCAATAGCCCTGTGCTCACCGTGGAAGATTTCGGTCAAGGCGATGTCGGCACATACAGCATCACCATTACCAACGAGGCAGGTTCACGCACTGCTAGCGCTCAGGTTAATTTGTTGGCCGCACCCGTTGTAACAAGCCAGCCCAAGGGCGGCATCTATTACGAGGACAACCCCCTGGTACTACGGGCGGCTGGCAAGGCTGCGCCGAGTGCAACGTGGCAATGGTATAAGGACAATGAACTACTGGAAGGAGCGACCTCACAAATAGTGCGCATTGAGTCTGCAACGGCTGCCAACAGCGGCACTTATGTTGCCGTGCTCACCAACGATTTGGGATCTGTTGAGACTGATCCAGTAACGATTACGGTTATTCGCAATCCTGCAGGTACAATTGCCGGATTCCCGGCAAACGCTGGCATTGGCAACAACTCGATCAATGCGATTGTACCCATGTCCGACGGATCCATCATCATTGGGGGCAATTTCACTTCCGCTGGTTCAAGTCCGGGTGTAGGGATGCAAAGTCGACCAAGATTGGCTCGCTTCAACAGTGACGGAACTCTGGATGCGAATTTCAATCCTGCCCCCAACAATGCCATCCAGGCTCTGGCGGAACATCAAGGTGCACTGCTGGTGGGTGGATTTTTCAGCACTATGGCGGGCACCAGTGGCTTAACTAATTTTGCCAAACTGAATACCGACGGCACTTTGGATAGTACCTTTATCGCAAACCTTGGTACGGGCCCCAACAGCAGTGTCAGTGGAATTCTTGTGGACAATGCCAACCGGATTTACGTTTCCGGCAATTTTTCCACTTGGGACGGTACGCCAGCCAACCGGTTGGTGCGCCTGCTTGCCGATGGCACATTAGACTCCTCATTTGCCTTTCCAACGAGCGGATTTCCTTCCATCAACAGCATGGCAATCCAAGGGGATAAACTTCTGGTTGGCGGTAATTTGTTCATGGCCACAGGCACCTATCTCATCCGCGTCAATTCAGATGGCTCGCTCGACAGCGATTTCCTCTCGCTTCCCACCGGCAATGTTCTGGGACTGGCAGTACAAAGCGATGGCAGAATTGTGGCGAGTGGCAGTTTCAACAATATAGGCGGAGACACCCAATACGCCGGTATCGTCCGCTTGCTGACCGACGGTGCTTTGGATACCAGCTTTAACCCCGGCCCCGTCAGCCTGTCCGGCACCATTCAGCGCGTACGCGTCGATAAAAGCGGTCGCATTCTCGCCGCTGGCAGCTTCATCTCAATCGGCGGACAAGGATCAGCCAACATCGCCCGATTACTCCCCAATGGTCAACGGGATCCATTGTTTGACGCTGGTACCAGCTCAGTAGCCCAGCCACTGAAATAGCATTGGACGCTGCAGACCAAATTTATCTTGGAACGGCGTCTTTTGCCACATACCAAGGTGTTGTAACCAGCGGTTTGGTGATTTTAAACGGTGGTCCCGAAAGTACTCCATCTGAAGATCCCGGAGAGGAACCTGGATTCAACCTGTGGGCGGCTGATTTACCCGAAGCGCGCGCGGTCCAGCAGATATGCCGTTTGCAGACGGAGTGCCCAACCTCCTGCGATACTTGTTCAATTTGCGCACAGACGGTCCGGATCATTCAAATTTACCTGTTGAATCGCGCGCTACCGGCGCTGAACTCGGTCTGGTGGGTGAACAGGCAGAACAGGAATTCCTGATGTTTCAGGTTGTGGTGCGGGAAGATCTGGAGGGTGTCATATGGTGGGTTCAAGCAGCTACCAGTTTGACCGCCCTGGCAGCAGGCGAAGGCGAGGAGGCCATCTGGTTGGGCAGTCAACCAGGGGCTGGCGGCACCGTCATTCACAACTTTCGCTCCCCCTTCCCCATTACCAGCGATACTCCAGTATTCATGAATGTGGCCGCAGCTTTGCCGTGAACAAGCAATTTACTCGACAGCTTGATTCCACGGGAGCAGTGTGACAGCTTTCAGTGCTATGGACCATAAACAAAAGACCCTGCAGGAACTCTCACAAAAAGCTTCTTCGGTACGCTCGCGCAGAGTGATCGTTGGTTTCGACGGTTTCGTTGACAAGATCATGACTCCCGTCAACAAACGCCACGGCCAGGGCGATTCCTTCGAAGCCATTCACACCATCACCGATTTCGGTGAACGTATTCTGAAAGCCGCAGGCGAGAGCGCCAACATCGAGTTGTTTCAGCGCATGGAAAAGCTGGGGGGCAATGGTCCAATCATGGCCAATGCCATTGTAGCGGCTGGCGCTGAGGTCCAGTACATCGGCGCTCTCGGCGAGCCGGTGCACTCAGTTTTCAGTACTTTTGCCAACCGCACCAAGGCCATTTCCATTTGTGAACCAGGTATTACCAATGCTTTGGAATTTGACGATGGCAAGTTGATGCTGGGTCTTACCACCAGCCTGGAAGATATCACCTACGACCGCATTGTGGCCAAAATGGGCGAAGGTGCTCTTATCGACGCATTCAATCGCGCCGACCTCATTAGTTTGGTCAATTGGACCATGATTCCCAATATGACCTCTATCTTTGAGGATCTGCTGACACGTTTATTGCCAAACCTTGGCCCCAAGGAATCAGGTCGCTACTTTTACTTTGACCTCGCTGATCCAGCGAAGCGTTCGGTCTCCGACCTGCGGGGTGTACTCAATACCATAGCCAGATTCCGCTCCTTTGGCAGCGCCACTCTTGGTCTCAACTTTGCTGAAGCCAAGCAGGTCATGGAGGTTTTGGGACATAAACCGTTAGACAATAATCCGGACGATCTGCGCTCCATGGCCAGCCGTATTCGCAATGATTTGGGCCTAACCTGCGTTGTTATTCATCCCCGCCAGGGAGCAGCCTGTGCCACCAAATTGGATAGCTGGTATGTGAGTGGCCCCTTCTGCGAAAAACCCCTCATTTCCACCGGAGCAGGCGATCATTTCAACGCTGGCTTCGCCACAGCTCAAATGCTGGGACTTTCGCCAGAGGCGTGCTTGACTGTAGCCGTTTCTTTCAGCGGCCAATACGTCAGAACCGCCAAAAGCCCAAGTCTCTCCGATACCGCTGCTTTCATTAACAATTGGCGAGATTGAGCGATTGGGAACATCTGGATTGGCAGGCGCTCGCAGGCTTGCGTGAACGTTTCCTGAGTGGCAGGGCGGATGGCGTGGATTATTGGCAATCCGATGCCTTGATTTCCGCCTACGATGCAACCTTTGCCCAACGGATAGGCTGGAAATGGGATGCTGTCTTAGCAGAGACAAAAGCGAGGGATTGGCAACCTCCGCATGCAACCCTTGTTATTGATTGGGGCTGTGGCAGTGGTATCGCTTCCAGGGCTCTGGTCGAGGCATTTCCCGAGCTGGCTTCAGCTGAGTTTTTATTTTTTGACCAAAGCCGCATCGCTTCCACCTACGCCGCCAACCGCATGGCGCAACGCTTTCCGCAATCCTCGGCAACGGCCACAACCACCTTACCCGATGCGCACACTTGCAACAAGGCAGTTGTCCTCCTGAGTCATGTGATCAATGAACTCAACTTGCAGCAACAAACCATGCTCGCCGAAACACTGCTTCAGGCTCAGACGGTCATCTGGGTCGAACCCGGAGCACGTGCGGAGTCAGAACGACTTTTGGTAGTACGCGAACAGTTGCGCACAGCATTTCACCTTTGGGCACCTTGTCCCCACCAGCACCTTTGCCCGCTGCTAAAAACACCTGGCAGTGATTGGTGCCACCATTTCGCACACCCTCCACCAGAAGTATTTACCGACCCTAATTGGGCCAAATTTGGCAAGTGGATGGGTGTGGACTTGCGCAGTCTGCCATTCAGTTATCTTGTTTGCGACAAAGATCTGAAACGGGTAACACGCCGCAAAATGCAGCCAGGATTTTGGGACGCCCCAGAGAATATCATGGCTACATGAAGATACTCAGCTGTGAGCCACACGGCGTTCAGGAACGCATTTTGCAAAAACGTGACGATAAGGCTCTATACAAACGTCTGCACAAAGCAAAGGCCTATGGACTCGAAGCCTGGATTCTGGACGGTGAAAAGATAAAGGGCAGTACCCCAACAGCTGGCAACCAGTCCCATTGAAATACTGCCCTTACGAGCACAGATAGAGAACAAACCAAACAACAAATACTTCTAGTGGCGGACTTTGGTTTCGATATTGGATTCGTAGAATTCCTGCAGCACTTCCATGCGTCCTTTAGCAATGCGCTCCTCCTCGATTTCCTCTGAATTGCGCTGCCGCTCAAGATCAGACAGAATCCTGCGCATCCGTGTCAATGCGATGTTTTGTAACTGACGCACACGTTCACGGGTGATCTTAAAACGCTCTCCGACCTCTTCCAGTGTCAATGGTTTCTCACCAGCCAAACCAAAGCGTAAACGGATAATCTCAGCCTCACGCGGATCCAATTGTTCAATCATATCCTGCAAATCGTGCAAAATATTCTTATTCTTGAGATTCTCGAACGGAGAAACCGCATTTTCGTCGCCGATTAAGTCACCAAATTCAGTGGAATCATCCTCACCCACTGGAGCATCAAGACTTGTGGGACGCACGCTGACAGACTTGAGGTGCGCAACTTTGTTGACCGAAATGCCCAAGGTGTACGCCAGCTCGTCATCGGTAGGCACACGACCCAATTCCTCTTCCAATTCAGCGGCAGTGCGTCTCATGCGGGCAATTTTATCCACCAGATGCACGGGTAAACG
>JAJOKB010000104.1 GCA_021208135.1 Verrucomicrobiota bacterium
GGCAACGTAATCGCGGTTGCGTGCCATGTATATGATTAGCCGCCTGAAATTTCCATCCCTCATTGCGCGGTCAACCAGCTCGATCAAAATTCCGGCAAATAACGGGTTCGTCGAATACGCTAGCCCAACGTCTTGACGCCGAAAAAACTGCGAATCCCGTAGGTTTCAAATAGTCCACAATTAAAATCTGAAGAAGGCCGTCAGTAGGAACGGGTAGCCCGGTTTTGTGGTCAATTTCCCGCATCAAAAAACGTCGCTTTGCTTCGTCGATCTGCTCCCGGAATATGTCAGCCCATTGCCCGGTTGCGTCTGGCAGGTTTTTGGCTTTCATCGCACCTTCCTTGCTCTCTGCTCGGGTTCGATATCCACAGTCTGCAACGGACTCCATCCGGGCGGACCGATCAGCCAGAATTTTGTGGCCTCAACAGCTCCATTGCGCCTTTGTACCAGTCTAGCGTGGTTCCCTGCTTACTGTGACCCATATTCAACAGAAGGTCCTGCATGGACCCTACCTTGCCCTCTAGGTAAGCTGTGGCGTAGGTGTGTCTCAGAATATCCTGTTGGCGCTTGCCTATTCCTGAAGCCAATCGAACGGCTTGGTATTTGCGCTTCCAGTTACTCGTCACAATGTTTCCTCCCAAACCCTGATAAGCACTTAGCCAAGCGCACAAGTTTGGTTCAATCGTGACATTGCGGGCTGTCGTGGTCTTACTGTTTTTCGCTGCGATTCTGACTATACCCTTACTCAGTGAGACGTCTTCCCAATTCAGCCTTGCACCTCGACCGGACGAATGCCGCAAAAATCATCAGAAGGAAAGCTGGGAGAGCGTCGGTTGCATCCACTTTGAGATTTTCCGGCATGGTGGAATCGTTGCGGTAGTCCCGGCAAGCCGCAATCACAGCCAGCGCCTCTTCATGGCTGTGCAGGACCTCAATTTCATCGCTTGGCGTGTGTTCGCGTTGGATTCCTGCAAGCGGGTTATGCGGTGCCCATCCAGCCTTCACAGCGAAACTGAACGCCGGGCGTAGATGACTGATCGCAGAATCAAAGGTAGAGTCCGCTCTGAAAGCCTTGCTCAATTCACGCTTGGCAATCTCTGTTGTAAGGTCCGCTGAATGGTATCCTCCAATTGCTTCTTTTGCGATAGCGTAAAAACGGCGCAAGTTGTCTAGCGTTGCGTCCCTAAGCGGACGCGGCTTTCTGCTGGCACCCGGCAACGGCGAAACAGTTGCACCCGACTTCACGGCAAACACGCGGTCGAGGATCTCTGTAACAGTGAGAGAGTTTTCACGCTGCTGCTTTGTCTCCAACCAATGGTTAGCGGCTTCTACCAGCGTTGCTTGCCCGGCGAGCAATTTCAGCGCACGCTGCGCTTGATCGGTTCAACGGGTGAAAGCAAGCTGCCAGACAAACCGAATTGAGCGGCATGATTTAAAATTCGTTGCTTTTCCGCAACGGCGATGTCCTTGGATTTGAAAAACGGACGCCACCTTCTTCCCGTTGGTGATAGGTTTGCAGGTACAGAGAAAGTCCACCCCTTGGCGGTTCGTCGAATTGGCATTTGTGCTCGTTTCATGCCCTTATGGTGCCCAATGGTGCCCTTATTTCAAGCTAAACATGCAAAAGGTGCAAAAGGTGCTTTGTAAAGTGTTGAATGTCAATGGTTGCGCATTTGGGCGTCGTTCGCAATGACGAGGCCGTCGGTTCGATCCCGATCGGCTCCACCAAAAGGCTGAGTCAGCGGATCATGAGAAAGGTTGACAGCAGGGTGTGACTCTCACGCCCCGGTACTTGTAAAAAGAATTGCAGACGGCTGGTTTGCGCGACGGACGTGTTGGAGGGCTTTACGGTTATCTGGTAACGCCCGAGCGTTGAGGGACCGGTTGAATATCAACGGCAAAGGAAGGATCGTCGGGTTGCACTTTTTCCAGACGCACACCGGCATGGTCATTTAAAGTGAGGGTAATGATCTGGGCAACAGGGTCTGAATGGCGCACCCACATCAAAAGGCGACGGTCAAATTCGGCCAGCAGAGGAATGACGACCGCCATTTCCAGTAAAGAAGGCGGGAGTGCCTCCTGGCCCGCGCGCATGTGGACCACGATTTGCATATTTTGCGGGCCAGACCTATCCCCATAAACAAACTGTGCGCGGATTTCACCGCTTTCGCCCGGGTTCGTAGTGCCACCGGTCGGGCTCAGCCACGGTGCAACCGCAACCGGATTGAATGCGAGTGATCTCGATGGCTTGTTCGGCGGTATTGGTAAATCGAAAAACCGCGGTGAATTCGTGTTCCTGTATGTCAGCTGTGTGTTCAATACGCTGGCGATCCCAGCGCGGTCCAGCCGCCAAATCGGCGCATGCCATGCAAAAAAGAAGCCATAAAGTCCACTTGCGCATTCTGTATTGGGTCATAATTTTCACCTGGCTTCAAGCTCGCAGTGATGCCGACTCTTGCCAGTCAACACAACTGTTGGCATTGAACTTGCATTAAAGCTACCAACCATGAAGTTACGCATTCTCGACGAAGCCTTGTCAGTTGTTCACTACAACCCGGATTATCCGATCCCGGTTTGGGCTACTGGCGGCCCATTTTTCTCCATCACCCGCACGCAGGACGAACTATCGATCTTTTGTTGCACACGCACCATACCGGAAGGCATTCAGGCGGTGCATGGGTGGAGGGCGTTCATGGTCGTAGGACCCATTGATTTGGAACTTTCGGGCATTATTTCGCTTTTGGCCATGCCACTGGCAGCCAAACAAATCCCGATTTTTTCCATCTCAACCTATGAGACGGACTACATGATTTTGCGCGACCATCATCTCGACGAGGCTGTGGATGTGTTGCTGCGGGCTGGCCACAGTTTCGAATCTTGACCGAGCGAGCTGTTGGGCGGAGTTCACTCTGCCAACACCGGACTCAAGGCCTGCCAGACAGTCTGCGCTACCCGCCTTTGACCTTGTGGGTTGGGGTGAATGCCATCAGCCAGGTTGAGGGTCGGGTCGCCAGCGACATCCTCAAGTAAAAAAGGATCAGCGGCAGGTTAAATTCTGTGGCCAAAGTGGAAAACACCGCACTGAAATCGGCACTGTACTCTGGCCCCATATTGGGTGGCGCCAACATGCCGGCGAGAATAATGCGTGCCGATGGCTGTCGGTCTTTGACTGCCTGGATAATGCCTCGCAGGTTCTCCAGAGTGGTTTCCGCAGGTAAGCCCCTGAGACCGTCATTGGCGCCCAAAGCGAGCACAAACACATCCATCTGCCGTCGCAGTACCCACTGCACCCGGCGCAGCCCACCGGCAGAGGTTTCACCGCTTAAACCGGCGTTGATTACCTCGATGCGGACAGCTTCAGCTGCGGCCAAAATTTTTGTACCACTGCCGGAAATGCATCCTCGGGATCCAGACCATAACCAGCGGTCAGACTGTCGCCAAAAAATACTACCACCGGAGCCTCGGACTCACCTCGCAGGTGATTCGAGATCAACAAAAAAACGCTGGTACATATGACAAATCTCAAAAGCAAAGCCATACTGCACCATAGCAAAAGATGACTACTCAGCAACAGCCAGCACCTATTTTAAGTGTTCACGACCTACGCAAAGATTACGATGGCGGGGGACACCACTTGCAGATCCTGCGTTCCGTCAGTTTCGACCTGATGCCCGGAGAAACGCTTTCGATTGTCGGGCCCTCCGGCAGTGGTAAAACTACTCTTCTGGGATTGTGTGCAGGCCTCGATGAACCCTCATCAGGGACTGTCACACTGGCAGGCCATGATATGGGAACGCTGTCGGAGACGGAACGAGGGTCAGTGCGGGCACGCCATGTCGGCTTTGTTTTTCAAAGTTTCCAATTGATTGGATCACTGACGGCCTTGGAAAACGTCATGATCCCCCTGGAACTACTGGGCCAGAACAAGGGCGCACGCGAAAAAGCGGTTGAATTATTGCGAAGGGTCGGTTTGGAAGACCGGATTCATCACTATCCGCTGCAATTGTCCGGGGGCGAACAACAGCGGGTTGCTTTGGCCAGAGCTTGCGTTCATCAACCTGCCATTCTGTTCGCTGATGAACCGACTGGAAATCTGGACAGTGCCACCAGCGCTCCGATTGTTGAATTGATGTTTGGGTTGAACAGGGAAATGGGAACGACACTGGTACTGGTCACACACGACGCCAACCTCGCGCGCAGCACACAAAAGTGCCTCAAGATGCAGGATGGTTCGGTCATTGAAAGTCATTGATTTATGGAGTTTCATTCCAAAGGACTACCTGCCACGTTCTGGACAGTGAGCATGGCATGGCGCGATAGCCGGGGACAAAGAAAAATCCTGTTGTTATTCATGCTATGCGTGGCAGCGGGCATAGGTGCACTGGTCGCCGTGGCTTCCCTGCGCGATAATCTGGACGGTGTCATAGAGCTGCAATCGCGCAGCCTGCTTGGCGCGGACCTTGAACTGGCAACCCGGCAGCCGTTCACACCGGAATTGTTGAATTTTGCGCAACAGCTGGGTGGCGAACAGGCCACGGAAGTACGCCTCAGGTCGATGGCATTCTTTCCGCAGAACGGTGAATCCCGCTTTGTGCAGGTACGGGCAGTTGAAGGAGGTTTTCCATTTTACGGGGAAAGTGAGACCGAACCCGCTGGACTACTGCCCATGCGGGATATTCAAACCCGCTCAGGATTGCCGCCAGCGATAGTGGAAAACAGCTTGTTGCAACAACTGGCACTCGAAACAGGCGAGACTATCCGCTTGGGAACCCTGGAGTTTGAGATTGCAGGCAGCCTGCTCAGGGTCGCAGGCGAATCTGAACTCGGAGGTTTTTTTGCACCGCGCATCTATATCAGAGCCAAGGATTTAGCAGGAACCGGCTTATTGACCACCGGGAGCATCGCCAGACACCGGATGTACTTTCAATTTACTGCAGGTCTTGGTGAGCGGGAAAGAAGCCTGCTCAACGCGGCACGCGAAGATTTGTTCATTGAATCGGGAGTGGAATTTACCACCGTCGAATCCAGATCCCGCAATCTCAGGCGGGTGATGAATAACATATTTGATTTCCTCAATTTAATTGGATTTGTAGCTTTGGTTTTAGGGGGAATCGGTGTCGGTGGTGCAGTTCAGGTCTATATCAAAGAGAAGCTCAACACCATGGCCCTGCTCCGCTGCCTGGGCACTTCGGCGACCACAACTTTTCGCATTTATCTCTGGCAGATTGTGGCCATAGGTTTTTTGGGATCAACGATAGGTTCGGCCATCGGGGTAAGTGTACAGTTCTTGCTGCCCGTTTTTTTTGGCTGAGTTCCTGCCGTTTCCACTCGAAATATCCATTAGTTGGACCGCGCTGCTGGCAGGTCTGTGTTTCGGGTGGATAGTCGCAGTGTTGTTTGCGCTCCTGCCATTGCTGCGTGTGCGCTCCATCAGTCCGCTGATGGCGATAAGGGCTGGAATTGATCTGCCAAAATCGCGCTGGCCGGGTTGGTCGTCCGTTGCCGTGATTGCAACCTTAGCCACCTTGCTGATCGGCTTTGCCTTATGGCAAACGCGCAGCACCGTTTACGGGTTGGTTTTTTTGTGCAGCATTGGCTGCCGTCTATGTTTTACTGACCGCGCTTTCCCTTGGGTTGCGTGCTTTAGTGCGGCGGTTCATGCCGGGGAAAGCTCCCTACAGTTGGCGATTGGCACTTTCCGGGCTGTATCGCCCGGGCAATCGCACCGTGTTCCTCATGGTCACTCTGGGCATGGGAGCGTTTTTGCTGAACACATTGTATCTTACAAGAGCATCCTTACTGGATCAGGTGCGCCTGACGGGGCTGAGGATGCCGCCAACATTATTCTGCTGGATGTGCAGCCAGACCAACTGCAGCAGGTGCGCACTACCCTGCAAAAAAATGGATATGCCTACCGCGATATTTGGCCCGTCGTCACGATGCGCATCAGCGCAATGCGCGGCAAAACGCTCTCAGAATGGCGACGCGATCCTGAGGCCGGGATAAGCCGCTGGGTTTACACCTGGGAATTCAGATCCTCCTGGCGCGATTCCTTGCTGGACAATGAAACTGTAATAGCAGGTGAATTTACCCCGACTCACGACGGCACGGAACCCATCCCGGTCTCGCTCTCCGAAAATATTCGCGAGGACTTTAATGTGCAATTGGGCGATGAAATCATCTGGGATGTTCAGGGAGTTCCGGTTCGTTCCTTCGTCGATAGCGTGCGCGAGGTGGACTGGAGTCCGGGGCGTCAGAATTTCACCGTGGTTTTTCCACAGGGATCTCTGGAGGGAGCACCCATGATCTATTTAGTGACCCTGCAGGTTGCTGATCGCACTGAAGCAGCCGCTCTGCAGCGACTGGTTGCAGTTGAGTTTCCTAACGTCAGCCTGATCGACCTAACCTTGATTTTTGAGACTTTCAGGGAGGTTTTGTCCAGGGCGGGCTTTGTCATCCAGTTTATGGCTGCATTCACCATCTTCACTGGATTGGTAGTTCTATTGAGCGCAATCTACACCAGTCGATATCAACGCGCCAGGGAAGCGGTCCTGCTCCGCACCATGGGAGCTTCACCCGGCATGGTACGGACAGTCATGAGTATTGAATACATCCTGATCGGTGCTTTGGCAGGCACCGCAGGTACAGTATTAGCCCTTTCTGCTGCTGCCGCACTACAGGTGTTCATTTTCAATATACCTTTTGCGTGGAGCCCTTTGGAAGCTGTGGCCAGCATTGCCTTCATCACCTTCGCGACTTGGCTCACCGGTATGCTCAACAGCCGCAGCGTCTTGCGCCAATCCCCGCTGGCGGTGCTGCGCAACGAAAACTAATACGCAAAGAGCAGTTCAGTTCACAGAAGGATCAGAATAAGGTCACGGCAACATTGATCCCGGCGGTGACAATCGCGACCATACACATCAGCTTAATCAAGATGTTGATGGCTGGCCCTGAAGTATCTTTAAACGGGTCGCCGACAGTATCACCGATGACAGTAGCCTTATGCACAGCGCTTCCCTTGCCGCCGAAATGATCTTCTTCGACGTATTTTTTGGCATTATCCCAGGCACCACCGGAATTGGCCATAAAGACGGCGAGCACAAAACCTGAGGCCAAAGTACCTGCGAGAAGTCCAAACACCCCTGGAATGCCAAAAAAGACACCCACCAGAATCGGAGTCAAGACCGCGACAATGGAGGGCAGAATCATCTCACGTTGTGCGCCTTTGGTGGAAATGGCCACGCAACGCGCATAGTCGGGCTCTCCTGTACCATCCATGATGCCGACAATATCCCGAAACTGGCGCCTCACTTCATCCACCATCTTTTGCGCGGCGCGGCCCACTGCATTCATCGTCAGACCACAAAATAGAAATGCCATCATGGCACCAATCATCAAGCCCGCGAGCACTTGTGGATTGATGAGGTGGATTTGAAATTTTTCCATGAATTCCACCAATGACATCTGACTGATGATATCAGGGTCAGAAACAGTCTCACCGTTGGGAAAGAGATAGGCCTTGCCCTGATTGATGCTCTCGAACAAGCGAATGCGGATTTCTTCGGCGTAAGAGGCCAGCAAGGCCAGGGCCGTCAGTGCAGCCGATCCTATGGCAAAACCTTTGCCGGTTGCTGCCGTGGTGTTGCCGAGCGAATCAAGCGCATCTGTGCGACGCCTGACATCTGGCCCCAATTTGCTCATTTCGGCGTTGCCGCCGGCATTGTCGGCTATCGGGCCATAGGCGTCAGTGGCGAGCGTCAGGCCGAGAGTGGATAGCATACCTACGGCAGCAAACCCAATACCATAAAGTCCCTGACTCATCAGAGCGGGATCGAAGCGGTAGCTGCCGGCGGCCAAGCCGTAGGCGATAGCGATACCCGCCACTACCGCAATGACAGGAATGACGGTGGAAACAAAACCAACCCCCATCCCTGCGATGATGACGGTGGCAGGACCCGTTTGTCCTGCGGCGGAAATACTGCGGGTAGGTTTAAATTCTGAAGAGGTAAAATACTCCGTGGATTTGCCGATCAAAATACCCGTGAGCAAACCGGTGACGATGGGCTCCCCACACCCCCTGTAGAGTTAGGTAACTGCAAGGCGCGCAACAAAAACCAGGAAGCGATAACAATGAGGATGGAACTGAAATAGACCGCGCGGTTGAGCGATGCCATCAATTCTTTTTGCGACGAGCCCTTGCGCGCTCTGACGACAAAGATACCGGCTATGGACAACAGCGTGCCTATGGCTGCCACCAACATCGGTGCCACAACAGCTTTAAACTGCAAGGCAGCATCTCCCAAGCTCAGATAGGCAGCTGCTCCGAGCGAAGCAGTGGCCAGGATCGAACCGTAATAGGATTCATACAAATCAGCACCCATTCCGGCAACGTCACCCACATTATCACCGACGTTATCGGCGATGGTAGCTGGATTGCGGGGATCGTCCTCAGGAATGCCGGCCTCAACTTTGCCAACCAAATCGGCACCCACATCTGCGGCCTTGGTAAAAATACCGCCGCCAACTCGTGCGAACAACGCCTGCAGTGAGGCCCCCATTCCAAATGTCAGCATGGTAGTGGCGATAATGCTGAGTTTTTGGTTCCTTCAAATCCGGTTACCCAATGGTTGAGCAGCACGAACCAGAAAGAAATGTCCAACAGCGCCAATCCAACCACCACCAGACCCATGACAGCACCACTGCGAAAAGCCAGCTGCAACGCGGAATCGAGTGATTGGCTTGCCGCCTGCGCCACCCGGGCAGAGGCGTAGGTGGCGGTTTTCATGCCAAAGTAACCGGCCAAGGCGGACCCAAAACCGCAGTCAAAAAAGCGAATGGCACAAACTTGTTTGAAGTCCAAAACCGTAGGCCAACAGCCAAACAGCAACGCCATCACCAGAAAGAACACCCCTACCACCTTGTATTGCTGCCAGAGGTAAGCCATGGCACCTTTGCGCACGTGCGCAGCGATGGTGCGCATGCGCTCATTGCCCTCGTCGGCACGCATCATGCGCACAAAGAAAAAGGCCGCAAAGCCCAGTGAACATAAGGCCGATACCGGCACCCACCAGAAAATCCCTAGCTGCATGCCTATCAGCAACTAAGGCCCGGTTTTTAATGTGCAACTGCTAATTTCGCAATTCGCAGGATTAGTTTAGCGGAACAAATAGGTCCAGCCTCCGTCATCATCAACCAACCCCTCGGGCATAAACATGAAGCCATCCAGCAAGTACGAATATACAAAGGCCCCGAAGTCCACATAAAGAAAGCCAAAAAAGGATCCGGTATCGGCCCAGCCGTCATCATTCACAGCATAGCCAGCCCAAGTGCGAGGCAAAGGTTCAACATCACCAGCCGCCAACAGACGCAAGGTTCCCCAATCTTCTGTTGCAGCCCAAGCGGTATCCATTTCGCCGGCCCAGGACAACTTGGCGCGATTGTTATTTTGAGTGCCCCTCTGAAATTGCAATTCGAAGCCAATGTAATCGGAATTCTCCAACCCTCGACTGGCAGGTAAACCACCCAAGTCCGACCACGAGATTCGGATTTCCGAAACGAAAGCCCCTTCCTCAATTTGATTGGCACGCCGCCAAGAAAGCAAAGGTGTTTTATCCGAATAAAGACCCAATTCATAACCAGTGCTGACCGGTTGCAAGGAAGCCAAAATTTGAAAGTCGCCTGTCTCATATCCAGAATTTTGCCAAACCCCGAAATTGCGGGTGTAAGCGGTACTGATATACAATTCCAGTCGACTGCCCACGCCGTCTAAACCCATGGCATCGGTGCCTTCGACCAAAATGTAGAGGTGGGTTTGATCCCACATCACTCTGAAGGATGCGCTCAAACCTGCAGTATCCATCGTTGAATGAATGACATTTTCCAATGGAAAACTGTCGGCTGCATCCCATTCTCCGGGACTGATCACACCGTCAATAGTCGGTGCCTGGGCGGTAAATGGCGCTGCTGCAATAGCCCAGGTATCGAGTCCTGAAGCTGTGCGCGAGGTGTTTCCTTCCCAATCAATGGTGGCTTGCAAAGCAACGCCGCTCAAAGGAAGTAAAGTAACAGGAAGTAGTTTGCGTAGGGTATTCATAGTGTGATCCGGTTGAGTGAATATCCCTTACTCAAGCACCGTGACTGTGGGCACACAATCAGGCCACGGTGTAACCTGTTGCCCAACTCACTCGGGGTGAAAAACCGGCGTCATATCCATGCCCGCAAAGCGGTTGAGATCGCCGATTTCGCCCATCGCTTCAGGCCGCAACGGCACATCAGGATCCGGCTGAGGAATAGCGCTCAGCAAAGCTTTGGTGTAGGGGTGCCGGGGATTACTAAAGATGGCCTCCGTGGGACCGAATTCAACAACCTTCCCTAAATACATGACCGCGACGCGGTCACAGATATGGCGCACTACGCTCAAGTCGTGGGCAACAAAAAGATAAGTCACGCCAAATTCGTCCTGCAGATCTTGCAGCAGGTTGATCACCTGGGCCTGTACCGATACATCCAGCGCACTGACAGCCTCATCGGCCACGATCAATTTGGGACGCATGATCAGTGCGCGCGCGATTCCTATTCGTTGGCGCTGACCACCGGAAAAGGCGTGTGGATAGCGCTGCATGTGGATCGCTTTCATGCCCACTTTTTCCAGCATCGAGGCGACTAAATCCCTGCGTTCCGCACGCGACCCCATACCGTGTATCACGAGGGGTTCACCGACGATATCACCGACGGTCATACGCGGATTGAGTGATGAAAACGGATCCTGAAAGACCATTTGCATCTCGCGGCGCAATGGTTTCAGTGCTTTCTCCGACAACTGACTCAAGTCAATTCTGCCGAACAAATCGCTATCAAACCAAACCTGGCCGGATGTCGGCGTCAGCGCGCGCAGGATGGATCTTGCCGCGGTGGTTTTACCGCTGCCGCTTTCGCCGACGATACCCAGCGTTTCGCCCTTGCGAACAGAAAAGCTGATGTTGTCGACCGCTCGAATTTCCCCGATTCGTTTGGGCACCAAACCTTTGCTGAAAATAGGGAAATATTTGCACAGGTCGTGTACATCGAGCAGGTTGCCGCTGGCAGTTGGGGAGGAATTGGAGTTTGCAGAAATCATGGTATAGCCGGGGTAAACTGCTCTTGAATTTCAGTATCTGACAGCGCCACCAGGCGTCCATCAGGTGCGGTTAGCAGGGGCATAGGCCGGGAGATATCCCGCCCGGCAAGGACACTTTCAATGGTCGGCAGACGGGTTCCTGGCGCTGCCAGTCCGGGAATGGCACCCAGCAAACCTTTGGTGTACGGATGAAGCGGCTTTTTGATCACTTGCCTGACAGTCCCGCGCTCGACAATTCGCCCACGGTACATCACAGCAACATCGTCGGCGATCTGGGCCACTACGCCAATATCGTGTGTGATGAAAAGCACACTGGTTCCTAGTTCCTGCTGTAATTCCCTGATGAGAGTCAAAATTTGCGCCTGAATAGTTACATCGAGGGCGGTAGTGGGTTCGTCTGCAATCAGGAGCACAGGTTTGCATACCAAGGCCATGGCGATCACAACGCGTTGCCGCATACCTCCGGAAAATTCATATGGGTATTGCCGCATGCGCGCCTCTGGATTGGGAATGCCCACCCGAGTCAGCATTTGCACTGCCTGGTTTTTCGCTTCGGCCGGTGTAACCTCACGGTGAAGAAGTATAGCTTCGCAGATTTGGTTGCCCACGGTATGCACCGGACTGAGCGCCGTCATCGGCTCCTGAAATATCATACTCACAAGGCCACCACGCACATGATACAGTAAAGGATCTTTATCTCTCAACTGTGCGACATCTATGACTGGTTGGCCGTGCGGAAAAACTCTGATTTTACCCCCGACAATCTTTCCAGGGGATTGAATCAAGCGCATGATGGAATAGGCGGTTACACTTTTGCCTGAACCAGATTCGCCCACAATTGCCATGCACCGCCCGCGACCGACTTCGAAGCTAACTCCGTTGACCGCTTTGACCTCCCCTTCTTCAGTAAAGAACGACACGCAGAGGTCATCCACCTCGAGCACATTGTCCACGACAGGCGCGACAGCTTTATCGGTGTTTTCAGGCATTGAGCAACCCTTTCATATAGCCGACGGTAAAAGCCATGCCAGCGTGCCAAGGAGCACTGCACTGCATGGCAGGAGTGTTGTCCGGCACCACCACCCCATCAAAACGATTTTTGCGCAGAATCTGAAAAATCCGCAGCAGATCAATATCGCCTTCATCCGGAAAAACTTCCCTCGCGTAAGGTACCTTGCCGATGACATTGCGAAAATGGATATAGGCTACCTTGTTCTGGCGGGTGAGCCGATCCGTGGTTTCATAAACATCAGCATTCAACATCTGGGCAACTGACCCCAGGCAAAGGTCAATTTGGTTAGCTCTGCTGTTGTTGAGTCCTAGCAACGTATCGCAATCTTCCGGGCGATACATCAATCGCGGTGTGCCGCGCATCATTGGCAGCGGAGGATCATCAGCATGCGCAGCGAGCACAACTCCGCTTGCTTCGGCGACAGGCAATATCTCGTCCAGAAACCAACGCAGTCTGTCCCACAACTGTTCGGATGTGCAAGTAGCGGCTGGGCTGACATCACAACCGATATCCCCCTCCATTAAGTACCGAGTGTTCCATATCATGCCCGGAGGCAGAGGATCATCGAAGGGACCGTTCATGCCAAATGATTGGGCCTGGCCCCGTGCAAAGGGTCCCATAACCCGCCCGCAAATACCAGCCAGACTGAAGTTGTAGCCGACCACCGGAATTCCAGCCTCGCCGACCCTGTTGATGAGCAACTTCAAATTTTTTATCTGGCTGTGCTTGCGCGGGCCATCCAACAAAATGTCGTACCAATGGGCAGGGTCGAAGTTTTCAATAGCATGCACCTCCAGTCCGGCATCATTGGCCATGCGGACGATGTCGAACAGTTCCGCCAGCGACCATAAGTCGGAATCACCGTTGGCCGCTGTCCTGACATGCGACCTCAACGATTCAGGCTCCGCATGACTGGGCTGCCCACCCGAATAATCAACCATGTGCACAATGGCGTGCGTCGCACCGGACTGCCGGGCAAACTGAAAGTTGTCCGGAGTGAGCAGATGCCGGTACAAATTGAAGCCTACTTTCATGGAAGGAAGTCCAGGGGGTTAAGGAACCCAGCGTTGGTAGGTGTCGTCGGCGTAGCGGTAAAACCACTCCTGGCCAGCTATGCCTCCAGTGTAAATCCAACCCAGATCGACAGACCAGGCGAACAGCCCGGCATCCATGGAACCACCGGACAGATGGAGCCAGCCGACACGCGTGTGAAAGACCCAGCCGGTACCATTGCTGGACCTGTTGCCCATCCATAAAACACCGCGTCTGGGACTGCCATTGTCTCCTTGCCAGACGACCCACCCGCCTTCAGCACGAAAGTGACGGCCCAGAACTATGTCATCATAAAAGCCAGAATCCAAACCATCGCGCATGGCCAAAACCGCCGTTTGCCAATCTTCGGATATGCGCAGCGTATGTACCTCATAGCGACCCACACCAACACTGCTATCCGTTCTGAAGGCAAATCTGCGCAAGTCGCGATTGGTCTCCCCCTCGACCTGCACCAGAGGCTCGGAGGCAAACTCGGTGTTCAAATACATTCGCGCTGTCAAAGTGGCAGGATCCCAGGTTAGGAACACCAGATGATCGACACCGGCAGCCAGATCGAAATCGGAAAAGATGACATTGGTCTCCTCTTCATTGACACGGGAATCGCTGGCAGTCAGGCCCAGCCGGAAAGTATTGTCACCGTCACCGCGCTTGATGAATAACCGCGACCGCTGGAATTCCGGGTTTAAGCGATCAGCGAAACTGGCGATGTTGAAACCAATCGTTTCAGTGGGTGCCTGTTGTACGCGCAGATAAAATCCGGCCACCAGCTGGTCGGCCTCGTCAGGTGAACTCCAAACAAAAGTGTAATCCCCCAGATAACTACCCGCATGAGCGCTATCAAACAACAAGCGACCGTTTTCTACCACCGCGAAAGGATTGCTGGTGGAAGGTGACCGCCGCCACTGACCGCGGGAAACAGAGTTCAATTCCCCCGTTTGGATAGCGGAAATCTTCGGCCAGTAATAAACCATCCGCGCCGTCAATGACCGGGGCCGGTTTATCAGCAAACGCCTGCCAGACACTGGCAAAATCTTCCCCTACGCGCAAATTATCCAGACGGTACCTGCCCAGATCACGACCGCTGTTGGTGAATAAGGTGAAACGACGAAAGCCATCGCTGCGGGTGGTACCGCCGGGAACCCGCACACGGAACTGATTCACATCATTGGGCGCGTCGATATAGAGGGTGGCGGAAAGGTCCACGTTATCCCATGCTATAATCACTGTGTACACCTGATTGAGCAATAAATCCGCGGGGAAAAAGCTGGCGGTATCGACGTTGTCGGAAGCAGTCGAAATACCCAGTCGGAAGCGGTTGGCCTGACGTCCGGCTTTCATGAACAACCGCGCCCGATTCCACTCGCCGGTCGGATTGGTAATGGCGATGAAATTATAGCCATCGAGATCATTGGGTGCCACTTCGACCGTTAAGGTGAAACTGGCATAGACCGTATTCAAGGAGGCAGGTGTCGGCCAGACCACCTGGTAGGAACCATTGAATGTCTGTCCGCTGGTGTGATCAACTACCACTGACTGATTGTTGACATCAGCCCGTGGCGTACCCGAACGAATGCGCCAATCATGAAAATTGGCAGCGGTGGCGACTGTAAACAACTCGCCGTTATCGTAGTTGAAGTTCTCCTCCAACCTTAGCTGGGCATAGCCGACCAGCGGGAGCACAAGAGAGGCCGTGAGCCATGGAAGCGATTTGCGTAAGTAATGAAACATAATCTTGATGGGTAGGGGTTAAAAAATCGATGCGGTATTGAAAAATCACTCTGCGTGGATCCTGGATTCTGCCGCCATTGGTGGGCTTATCAAAATCAAACAGGTTTTTGACATTCAACTGCACAGTGTGACGCACACTGCCAGTGCCGCGCCAGGAATAGGAACCGCCGACCTCGACAAAGGTGCTGCTCGGTTCGATGATTTCACGGCGGCCATCATTACCCGAACGGAACCCGGGCGCATCTGTGCTCAGAGCCTCGGCCACGCCATTTTCAAACACAGCACTGGATTGATAGCGGACTCCGCCCGTTAAAATCAGGCCGTGCAAGGCAGTGTCGCGGAAGCTGTAACGCCCGCCAACACGGAAGGTATGCAGGGGTACGCGTTCCCACCTGCGACCCACCAGATCGAGATCGCGGCCAGCCTCCTTGACCTCAGTGTCATTGTACCCGTAGCCACCGAACACGTTCAGGCGATCGCTGTCTAGTAAACGAAAGTTAAACTCAGCTTCAAAACCTTGTGACATCACTTTGCCAGCCGCGGCAAAAGCCGTGCGAAAACGGTTTAATTCAGGGAAGAATTGATCGATTTCGTACTGCACGTTGCGGCGCTGAATGGAGAAGAAGGTCAAGGTGGCATTCAAACGGCCATCCCGCATGGAACTCTTGATACCGACATCGATACCCGCACCTTTTTCATTGGGCAGGGGTTGGAATTCCAAATCGATGGCGCGGTTGGGATCGTAGGATTCACTGTAACCGACAAATACATAATGCTGAGGTGTCAGTTTGAAAGTCACACCGGCCTGCATGGTGGTGGCATAGGTGTAATACATGGGGATGTTGCGCGAAGCTGCGCCCAACAAATCTTCATCAGGTTCCACCTCATAGAAACGATTGAAACTAGTCCATTCGCGCCTGATGCCTGCCAGCGTAATCAACCGTCCGTTCATGCTCGCCGTGCGCCAACTGACAAAGCCAGCGGCGGTTCTGAGTTTGCGGGTGTTGAGATTGTGCAAGCGAAAAGGTCCGGGATTGCTGCCAGGCCGACTGGGATCAAGTGCGTCCTCACCCAATCGGGGTGCGACAAAGAGGAAGCGCGGATTGTCCACATCCAAATTGCGCTCATTGACATTCGGATTCATATTATTGAACAGGCGCACATCGGTTGTGGTGTTGTAAAAATGATAATAGTCACCGGTGAACAACAGCTTGTGCTCGACGCCGCCGGTCCAGAAATTGGCCAACAAATCGGCTGCTGCACTGGCGTACTCCTCATCCTGGATCCAGAGTCTGGGTTCCCGGTTGATGAGTAAACGGTTGGGTTGACCGGCGCGATTGCGCACCTGAAAACGATCGACAAAAGCAAACATTTCGAGGTCCTCATAGCCACGGTCGGCGTAGTCACCCGCTACCCTCAGAGTCCAGACATCGTTGATCCGGTGCTCAAGCATCAGATTGATAGCCGTGGCATCGCGCACCACCTCTGTACCGGGCAGGTTATTTAACCCCAGTTTTTCCAGTCCATAAGCCAAACCGGTGTGGCGCTTGCCCCCGGCAGCGCGTTCAGCCGGACTCAAATCCTCATAAATAAGCGGCACTCGGCTGGGCCTGGCATCCACGCGTTTGGTGTGATCCATTTCCAAAGTGAGCCGGGTTTCACGGCTGATGCGGTACTGCAGGATACCCGAGACTACCATCTCCTCACGGAAGGGTGTACGCGGACCTCCCTGAGGGATTTCTTCATAGCGCCAACTGGTATCAAAACGATACAATAGCTTGTCGCTGATGACCGGGCCGGATGTACTGAGTGCGAAGCGCCGGTGGTTATCGGTACCAATCGAAGCACGAACGCTCTGAGTGCTGGTTTCCGAGGGTCTGCGGGTGACAAAATTCACCACACCTCCAGGTTGGCTCCGGCCATAAATGGCGGCCAGTGGCCCTTTGATAACTTCCACGCGATCCGTGGTCACCTTGCTGAACAGTCCGGCGCGGGCAAATCCATTGCGCAATTGAAAACTGGCACGAAACCCACGCAGGTAATATTGCGCGGCACCGTCACCATCGGCGACAAATGAAGATGTGTAGCCCAGTTGTTCGGTAAAATCAAAGGCCTGAAAATCATCGAAAAATTCGGCAGTGACGACACTGACCGCGAAAGGCAATTCCTGTATGTTGGAAGCCACGCGGGTGCCGGTTGTGGTTTCCGAGGCGAAGTAACCTTCAACAGCTCGGGCCGAGACTTCGAAAGGATTTAATTCAATAATGTCGTCATCAGAGGCAGGCGGATTCTGCGCGAAAACAGAAACAGCCAGTCCCATGGTACAGGATAGCGCAAGCGTTGAGCGAAGATACAGTTTCATATAAGAGCGGGGTGAGTAGTTTGTTATTCTGTCTGGTAATATGCGCCATTTCAGAAACAAGTAAAAGCTACCCCGTTTTCGCATCGTTGACTGCATCTATTCAACACCGGTTGAAACCCTCTAAACCGCATTATTAAAGGTATCCAGGACTTCGATCACAAATCAGAATCAATTCAACGATAATAATGCGCATGGATTTGTATTGCGCATCCAAATAAGAAAATTTAACGCAACTAAACGGCAATAACAGCTCCAATACCCGTGAATACCCTACCATCGAAACGCCTTCGAGCGACCCTATTTTTTATCTGCCGCTACACCATTGCAGCGGTATTCCTTCTGGCCAGCGTGTTTTTATTTGCACGCATGCTGACGCCGCGCAATGCCGAGGGCATTACCCAGCTGAGTCCTGCCGCTGAGGCGGAACTAGCGGAACTGCGCGACTACGGCATTGATCTGGAAAACCCGCCCATGCGCTGGGTCGATGTGGATTATGCCGAAGCAACCAGCGCCGGGTGGTGGCCGCGTGTTGAACCCGACTTACTGCAACCACTGGTTGAACAGGGCTTGTTGCCACCGGTAGTTGAACGCACTGGGCCTGAACCGCTGGTTTTGGACGCAGGCACGGGGTTGAATCCTGAGTATGGCGGCACCTGGTTTCGCGCCACCTTGTCACTGAGCGATGTCAACACACAGCTACACCGTCTCAACGCGGCCACATTGGTGCGTTGGTCTCCCCATGGCTATCCCATTGTACCCCATATCGCGCGCCGACTGACAGTATCGGAGGATTACACTGAATTCACTGTGGAATTGCGCCGTGGCATACGCTGGTCCGACGGTTTTCCGTTCACAGCGGATGACATCATGTATTGGTGGGAAGCCGAAAGCATCCATCCACAAATGCGCGGCACACCGCCCGATTTAATGCGTATCGGTGCTGAATTTGGCTATGTAGAAAAGGTGGATGACTTCACCGTGAAGTTCATTTTCCCGCAACCCAATGGCTTGTTCAAGGAACGCCTGGCCTCTTTTCGCGGCATGCAAGTGATTGATAGCCCGGCCCACTTTTTGCGGCGCTATCATCCCTTCGACGGCGATCCTGCTTTTATTGCCAGTGAAATGCAGCGCTTGGGCATGCCCAGCCCACGGGCCTTGTACACAGCGGTCAAAGAACGGCACAATCACGAGCATCCCCGTTTATGGCCATGGATTTTCACCAAACAACAAAGCACCCCACCCTACACCCTGGTGCGCAATCCCTATTATTTTGCGGTCGATACCGAAGGGCGGCAGCTACCTTACGTCGATAGAATTTTCTTCAATCAACAATCGGGGGATTTGATCGGTATCAGCGCGGGATCGGGCGAGTTTTCCATGCAGGACAGGCACATCCGCTTCCAGCAGTACACGTTGCTGATGGCTGGCCGCGAAGCCAACAATTATCAACTGTTTCATTGGCTTAACGGCGACAGCTCTTCCTATGTCATTCAACCTAACATGCTGCGCCGGGTGGATCCGAACCGACCCGATACGCGCTGGAAACGCGAGTTGCTCGCCAATCCCAAATTCCGTCAGGCATTGTCCCTGGCCATCAACCGCGAGGATATCTTGCGCGCTGAATTCGCCGGCATGTCCATACCCTCCCAGGTAGGACCACCGCCTGAGTCCCCTTACCATCTGCCCAGAGTCACCGAGGCCTGGACGACATTTGATCCCGCGCAGGCAGGACGTATGTTTGATGAACTCGGCCTGGATCGCCGCGACCGCGAAGGTTTCCGCACCTTTCCCGACGGCTCCAGGATGCACTTTTTCATCAGTGTAACACCCATGCTTGGCGTGGGACCGGCACAATTGGTGGCGGAAGACTGGCGCGCCGCCGGAATTCGCGTGCAAGTGCGCGAGAGGTCCCGCGAACTATTCCGTCTCGAAATTGACAGTCTCGAGCACGACTTCAGCGTTTGGATTTCCAATGGAGAATTTCTCCCGTTGCTCGAGCCTCGACTCATCGTGCCGCTGAATGCGTTTTCTGATTTTGCCCGCGCCTGGGGTGTGTGGTTCGCCACTGGCGGCTTTCATGCCCCGCCTGATGCGCCGCGCACCAGAGGCAGCCAACGTCCGCCTGAGGCCCACCCGGTTTGGGAATCCTTTGAATTGTATGATCGGTTGACGCAGGCGATTTCTTTTGAAGAGCGCAGAGATCTGGTACACCGCATGCTCGAAATTTCCCTGGACCAATTATGGACAATCAATCTCGGTACCGCGCCACCGGTTTTGGCAGTTGTACGCAACGACTTCATGAATGTGCCGGAGAAGGCCGTGCACAGTTTTGATTTCCTCAGTCCGGGCAACCTGTCACCCGAGTTGTTCTTCGTACGCAATCACAACGATCCTGACATTACAATCCAGCAACTGCGCTCGGAATTACTGAGCCAAGGGCGCAACCCGACCATCAGCAGCGATGACGGGCAATTCACCGCACAGGAACTGGCGGCAGAGGCATCAGGTAATCTGGTAAGGTCACTGCTGCGCTACAGTTTCATCGCATTGATTCTCATGGTAACCCTGCTTCTGGTGTTGCGGCATCCTTTCATTGGCAGACGTATCATTCTGATCATTCCGACTTTGTTCGTGGTCTCTGTGGTCAATTTTATCATCATTCAGGCACCGCCCGGCGACTACCTGACAACGTTGATCAATCAACTGCAGGAATCCGGCGACGAGGCCGATTTGCAGCGCATCGACGATTTGAAAGAAATCTTCCGTCTGGAAGAAAGTACAGTGGTCCGCTACCTGCACTGGTCGGGTCTGTATTGGTTCACCTCCTTCAAAGCCGAAGACAAGGGTCTGCTCCAGGGCCACATGGGAAGGTCAATGGAAACGCTCGAGGTGGTAAACAACGTAGTTGGCGACCGCATCCTTCTGACGATCTTAATAAGCATTGGCACCATCCTGTTCACGTGGATTGTGGCCATCCCCCTGGGAGTCTATTCAGCGGTCAAACAATATTCGGCTGGGGACTACATTGCCGGTCTGATCGGCTTCATTGGCATGTGTATTCCCAACTTCCTGCTGGCATTAATTCTCATGTACTTCAGCAGTCGTTATCTTGGCATCACCGCCATCGGACTGTTTTCGCCTGAATACGCTGCCAGACCCGATTGGACCTGGGGTAAATTTGTCAACTTGCTGACGCACATCTGGATTCCGATCGTCGTAGTTGGGACAGGTGGTACTGCCCACATGTTGCGCATCATGCGCGGCAATCTACTCGATGAGTTGAAAAAGCCCTATGTAACCACGGCCAGAGCCAAGGGCGTGCGACCGTTGAAGTTACTGATCAAATACCCTGTGCGTCTGGCGTTGAATCCTTTTGTCTCCGGGATAGGTAATCTGTTCCCTCAACTGGTCTCCGGCAGCGCCATAGTGGCCTTGATTTTAAGTCTGCCGACCGTAGGCCCCTTGATGCTGTCCGCTCTCTTGAGCCAGGACATGTATCTGGCCGGTTCGTTGTTAATGGTTTTAAGTATTCTGGGCGTTCTTGGCACATTGGTCAGTGACCTTCTGTTAGTGTTACTCGATCCACGCATCCGTCTGGAACAAGGAGGATCCCGATGAGCACGCAAAAAATTGAAACAGCTACCCTATCGCAATGGCAACTCATCCGGTTGCGCTTCAGCCGCCACAAACTGGCTGTATTCTCACTGAGAGTTCTGGTCTGCTTGTACCTCATTGCTTTGGGCGCACCCTTTTTCGCACCCTACAACATGGATCACCGCGATCTCGACTATGCTTATTGTCCGCCCCAATTACCGCGCTGGTCTTGGGCTGACGGCTGGCATGTCTATGGTGTGCGGCAGGAATTAGACCCTGTCACCCTGAAAAACCACTATGTCGAGTATCCCGATGTTCGGGTGCCGCTAGGTTTAATGGTTCGCGGCGAGCCGTATCGGATTATCGGACAATGGCACGGCACCGTACGTCTGTTCGGAGTTGATATGAACAAAGTGGAGCGCAGGGGACTGCTCGACAACGAGTTGTTCACCTCGGCCAAACCTGTGTTCTATCTGGCTGGCGCCGATCGCTATGGCCGGGATGTCTTCAGCAGACTTGTGTATGGTTCACGGATCAGTTTGTCCATCGGCTTGATTTCCATTTTCGCCACTTTTGTACTCGGTGTCGCCATTGGCGGCATATCAGGTTACCTGGGCGGAAAAACCGATATCTTCATCCAGCGCGGGATCGAGGTGCTGAATTCATTCCCCCACATTCCCCTCTGGCTGGCGATAGGCGCTGTGCTGCCACAGACGTGGAGTTCATTGCAGGTTTACTTTGCTATTACTGTGCTGTTAAGTTTGCTGAACTGGACCAACCTGGCGCGGGTTGTACGCGGCAAGATCCTATCGCTCAGGGAAGAGGATTATGCGGTAGCAGCGCGCCTCATGGGGGCCAATCACAGCCGCATCCTGTTCCGACATCTGGTACCTGGTTTCACCAGCCACATCATCGTCAGCCTGACGCTGAGTGTACCGGGAATGATTCTGGGTGAAACCGCACTCAGCTTTTTGGGCCTGGGCTTACGGCCACCCATCGTGAGTTGGGGTGTAATGTTGCAGGAAACTTTGAATCTGCAGGTGGTTGCAAACTACCCATGGATGCTGCTGCCGGTGATCGCCATTATCATTACCGTGCTCGCATTCAATTTCCTCGGCGATGGCATGCGCGATGCAGCCGACCCTTACGCCGATCGCTAAGCACTGGCCTCTGACCGCTGGCCGATCACTGAACAGCGGGCAGAGCCGCAAAAAAGCGCTCCACTGCTGCGGACACAAAGCTTGCTTGTGGAGCAGCAGGTAATACGTCCAGCCAGCCGAGTCGCAGAGCCTCCCACGATGAACTCTCATGGCCGGGAATGATAGGAAAGAACTGGCAACCGGAGTCGCGGGCTGCGGTAAAGTCACCCAGCGCATCGCCAACCATCAGCACCGCACCGGGATTGCCCATTTCACCGATTAAGCGCAGCAAAACATCGGTTTTGGTACCATCCTCCTGCCCGAAAAACCGATCCACAAAACAGGCGATATCCGCATGCAACCACTCGTGCTCAATAGCCGCCTTGGTGGCGCTGGAAACGACACATACCCGCAATCCTTTGGCGCAGGCCTGGGCCAGAGTCTCACGCACATGCTCAAAAGCCGGGGGCGAGGCCAGATGGCCGACGAGCTGATTCACCCGGCGGGTCCATCCAAGCACCTGTTGCAACTCCATTTTAGCCGCTCCAGAAGCCGATTCAATGGCAGCCTCAAGACTACTTTCAGACAGTTTATGTGCACTTTCCACCCAGGCGTGCAGTGCGCGCATGGTGGGCAGATTAGCCACTGCCGCCGGGGCAACTCGCGTTGGCAAAAGCTGGAACAACATGCTCAGTGCGGTGAACCGGTTAATGCCTCGTTCGCGCGAGTACAAGTTGATGGCCAGGGCGAGTTCGGTCACCGCTTCCGCATACTGTTCCAGTTGCCAAACCTCAATAATGGCAGGGGTAAAACAGGTGCGGTGCTTAACCTCCATTGCGTCCAAGGCACAGCCATCCGAATCCACAGCAAGTAATTTCAATGTTTGATCCATACCCAAGCGAATATCCCGGTTCACGACGATGCGATGCGCAACAAACTCATATCGTTGAACTTCTGGCAGAGGCCATTCAACCATTCGAATCACAACCGCACTTGTGCCCACACTTGAACTGCTCTTATTTGAATCCCATTACCCTCACTACTCATGCGCACTTTAACAAAGATGACACAATGGACCCTGGCTGCCGTGCTGACGATCAGCACAACTTTGGACGCGGCCAGATTTACACTGACTAATGATGTGGACCGCGAAGCACCGCTGCTGGCCTACAATCTGGGCCACTTCTGGCCGGGCAGCAACACCGTTGACTGGTGGCGTCACTCCGGGGTAGCCGGTGCACGCATTTTCCTGACGCCTGCGCACTTCAATGTCACCGGATCAGCCCGTCCTGGAGAAGAGTTGGTGCTATCTGAATCATCCTTATGGAACGTCGCCAGGCATTGCGCGCAATCCTCTCAGCACCGATTTCATCAACTGGCCATTGATTGAGGGCCGGTTCAACTTACAGCTAACCGGCAACAATCGCATCATTCCCAGCTATGCACTCGGTCAGGTGCGCGACAATGGCGGCGTTATTCTCGCCCAGATGACAGTAACAGAATCCGCCTTTCCCATCGAAAATGACTCTGACTGGCGCGGCAAATGGGTCATCTGGAGGACATTCTATTCGGTAGCCTTTCACATGGCACGGGAGTTTGATGTAGAACGCTTCAGTTCTCACAACGAACCCAATCACCCTGCGTCGTTCATTGACCCGGAACCCTGGCTACAGCGCTTGCGCATTGCTTCGGACGCGATCCAGGCAGCGATTGAAGATGTCAATGCACTCTACGACAAAGACCTCACTCCGAGAATTAAAGCGCCCGTTTCCGCAGGCACTGTCGGTGCTGGCCATACTGACTACGGCATCCCGGCTCTCGCTAGCATTGATGTCGATTTTCGCGGAGCCAAGCCGGCAGGATTTCAGCTTTTCCATACCTACGCTTACCAGACCTACAGTTCCAACCTGACCACCAGCGCCCGCGACTTCAGCACCATCGACAACGACATCCGCAATACCCTTCCAAGCCACATCTCACCGCTGCCCATTGCGATCACCGAATTCAATGTGCATACGGGCGCCAATTATGATGCCATGATCGAGTCGTCCGACACCTTGTCGAGAGCCGTGCGCTTCGGCAATATTGTCAGAAACTATGCGGCTATTGGCGTCAATGAACTCTTCGCGTTCAAATTCGGCCTAACCAGCTATAATGGTAACTTTCCTGTCCAAAAAAACGGGATGTTGTTTACGGATAACGTCAGCCAACCGTTCAATCACGGCAGCATGACCAGAAGCGCTGAGGTTTACCGATTATTTAACAAAGGGTTCGGGCCGGGAGCCAACATCTTACGACACACAGTATCCGGTCAAGGGGCAGACCGCCTGCAAGTCATGACTTCGTTCAATCCCACCAGCAATGTCATTTCAGTTTTTTCCGTCAATGAATCAGGCTCCAGTCAGCCCATGGAACTGGACCTGACCGCATTTCAGGTTCCAAATGGCAATACGGCCATCATCGAGGATGTGAGCCAATGGCGCAGCGGTGTGATTCGTTCGGTGGAAACCATTAACAACGGCTTGCTGCAACCAGGCAATCAACCCGATCAGACGGTTTGGCTGATTACCATTCCCGTCGCCCCGCAAACAGCAGCCGACAACCAATCAACCCTACATGCCATTCCCGCCTCGCAGGGTGTCATGGTGCGCGATGGCAGTTTTGCGAATGTCAATTTGGCTGGCACTGACCCCGTATATGCCAGAAACCACGGGGCAAACGCCGATGAACGGGCCGCCGTGTTCCTCCAGTTCGACCTGCCGCAGGATTGGAACCCCGATGATTTGGTACTGGCAGTGCTGAATGTGCCCATCGCACCGCTCAGCGCGGCCAGAATCAGATACACGCTCACCTTTACGGCGTTGATTTCCACGACTGGAATACCAATTCCCTTACCTGGAACAATGCCCCTACCCTTCGCCAGAATGTGCTGCCAGGCAACGAAATCAGGCATAGTGTGGTCAACGGCGCTGGCGAGATCGCCCATATTCTAGGCTCTCTGCAGACCGGCAGCCCGGTCACCCGACAGGTCGATGTCTCACGCTACTTAAAAAGGATAACAGGCACCAAAGCCACTTTTATGATTGCACAAACTCCTCGATGGGATGTGGACATCAATGTCACCGCCATCCCTGCCAGTCACTCCGAGCTGACCGTTGGCGACGCCCAACCGGATGCCCTGCGCGTGATGCTGGCCTCAAGCTCAGGATCGACATCCGAGGGGCCGGTACTGAAACTTGTTTTCCGTGAACCGGTTCGGGTATCTTATCCGGATTGGATCGAACAATACTATCCGCCGGAAAGCACTTTAGCGGCACCAGATGCCAATCCCAGTGGCGACGGTCTAAAGAATTTGGTGAAATTCATCATGGGACTGGATCCCAGGGTTGCCGCCCAGGAACCGCTGCCCAGTCTCACTGTGCAAGATAATTTGCTCACATTCAGATTTCCGTTCAACCCTCTCGCCATCGGCGTTAACCTGGCTCTGGAGTTCAGCCATGACCTGAGCAACTGGAGCCCCGCATCCTTTCAGCACAGCCGCAGCGGGAATAGTAAGGAACTGCAAGTGCCCATTCAGGGACAGTCAGCACAATTTTCGGATGCGGGTTACCAGGAGTTGTGACGCATCCTCAGGCGGCAACCTGTACAGTGCTTTCGAGCACCTTCCATCTCTGTTAAACAAACCCAGGGACTGATCCAGCTAAGTCAGTCATTTACACAGACACTGTAACCCGTTTGCATCTGTCGGTGTTCCATGGCAAAGTTTAACAGATGATGACACAACCCAGCATGAATTTAACGGAATCGGACGGTCCACAGGTATTGGCACAGGTACGCGCCGCGCGCACAAAAATTGCGCGCAGAACTGGCAAAGGTGATTGTCGGTCAGTCCGAGATTATCGACGAAATCATTTACGCCCTGCTGTCACGTGGTCACGTTTTGATCACCGGCGTACCAGGGCTGGGAAAAAACGCTCTTGGTCAAGAGTCTGGCGCGCACTTTCTCGCTCAGTTTCAAGCGCATTCAATTCACGCCGGATCTCATGCCTGCCGATGTCTGCGGCAGTGACGTATTCGAAGAAAATCCGGCCACGGGCGAACGCAACTTTCGTTTTGTGCAAGGGCCCATTTTTGCCAATATGGTGCTCGCGGATGAAATAAACCGCACTCCTCCCAAGACCCAGGCAGCTTTGCTCGAGGCAATGGGCGAGGGTCAGGTGACCGTCAGCGGAAAAACCATGCCGCTGCAAGCGCCCTTTTTTGTCCTGGCCACTCAAAATCCCATTGAACTGGAAGGCACCTACCCTCTCCCCGAAGCGCAGCTGGATAGATTCCTGCTCAATGTGGTTATGGATTATCTGCCTGAAGATGGCGAGGTAGCCATGGTAGCCGCTACCACCCGCCCCTCCGGCCCACCGCCTGAGGCAGTATTCAGCCAGGAAGAAGTGTTACATTTACAGCAACTGGTGCGCGAAGTTCCCGTAGCAGAAAAATGTCATCCGTTACGCTGTAAGACTCGCAGCCGCCACCCGCCAGGCAACCGGGAACGCCAACAGAACTCAACGATAAAATCAAGTGGGGTGCTGGATCCCGCGCCTCACAGGCACTCGTGCTGGCAGGCAAGGCCAGAGCCCTGCTCGAGGGTCGATACAACGTCGCCATCGAAGATATTCAGGCTTTGGCCAAACCGGTTTTGCGCCACCGCGTTATTCCCAATTTTCAGGCAGAGGCTGAGGGCATGCGCTCCGATGACATCATTGACGTAGTCTTGAAGCACGTGCGTGGATAAGCACCGAATGGCTAACTTGAACAGTTTGTTAGATCCGGAGCACCTGCACCGTATAGCCCCTTTGCCACTAATGGCTCGCACTGCGGTTGAGGGCTTTTTGAGCGGTATGCATCGCAGTGTCTTTCACGGTTTCGGGGCCGAGTTCCTGCATTACCGCACCTACACGCAAGGTGAAGATTTGAAATACGTCGATTGGAAACTCTACGCCAGAAGGGATAAGGTTTACACCAAGGTTTTTGAGGAAGAAACCAACATGAATGTGTACCTGGTTGTCGATTGCAGCGGCTCCATGGGATACAAAGGCATGTCAGCAGCCTGCGATAAATTGCGCTACTGCGTCATGCTCGCCGCCTGCTTCGCCTACCTCGCCAGCAAACAGGGCGACAATGTCAGCCTGCTCAGCTATGCCGACCAGGTGAATACTTTTCTGCCACCTGCCCACCGCGGCCAACAACTGCATCGTCTGTTGCTGCAACTCAACAATCTCAAGGCAGGCGGCAGCGCTCACCACGAACGGGCTTTTGATTTCCTGGAAACTCAAACCAGCACCCGCGGTCTGGTCATCCTGCTTTCAGATATGCTGGAGGGCGAACACGCTCTGCCTGCCAGACTCAAACGCCTGCGCATGATGCACTGCGATTGCATCGCCATTCAAATTCTCGACCCTGAGGAAATTAACCTCCCCAGACACAACGGCGCACGCTTCCAGGATATCGAAAATGGCGGCGAATTGTTGACCAATCCTGCCACCATCGCCGATCGCTACGACCTCAGTATGCAACAGTTTTTGACCGCCACCCAACAGGCTTTTCACCGCGAACAGGTCGATTTCCGAATGCTCACCTCATCCCACAACCTGGGCCTCGCTCTCGCCGCTTACCTCAACCGCAGGGAGCTGCGCTGCTGAAGTCCTATGCTCTCTTTTTCACAACCTTGGTTTTTGCTCGGTCTAGTAGGTCTGGCCATCCCAGTCGCCCTTCACCTTATCAACCGAAGACCCGCCCGTCGCTGGATCTTCTCCTCTTTGCGCTTTCTCTCCCCAGCCCCACTCCCCAGACAGGGCCGCCGCAAACTCAGCGATCTGCTGCTCCTGCTCCTGCGCATCCTCGCCTTCGCCGCCATCGTCTTTATGCTCGCCGGACCAGCTTGGCTGCCCACCGACCCAACTTCACCAAAAACTCAGGAAAAATTCTCCTCGTTGAACTATCCGCAGCATCAATGATTGGTCAGGCCTGGCAACAAACACAACAGGAACTCGCACAGTTCATCAATGATCACCCGGCTCACCCCATCGCCGTCATCGCCTTCGCCGACTCCATCCTGTTCGAATCACCACCCTCCATTGATCATGCCTCCCTCAGGCGCTCATTAACCGAGCTACAACCTTCCTTGTTCCCCATCAACCCAGAAATCGGCCTCAATCGCGCCAACGAAATTCGAAATTTAGAATATTCCGAAATCCATATATGGTCGGACTTTCAGCGCAGCGGATGGGAAGATGTGAATTGGCCGGAAATCCCAGCCCATCAGTTGCATTTTCATGCAGTTGGGCAAAGTCGTTCTGGCAATGTTGCCATTCTGCAAGCGCAGAGTTACCCGCGCGATGCTGAAACCCTTGAGGTATTGGTTTTTGTGCGCAATGACAATGCGGAGGCAGTGGAGCTTCCTATTCAACTGAGTTGGGAAAATCGCACGGAGACCATAACGGCATCACTGGAACCTTGGGAGACAGGCCCGGTAGTGATGCACATTCCCCTGCCAGCCACGCCCTACGGGTTGCTGAGCCTGCCGGAGGATGCTTTTGCGCTGGATAATCGTCACTACGTGTATCTGGGTCCACCGCCACCGACGCGTGTGTTGGCGCTGCGTCCATCCAGCGGAGATCCCCTGGTGATGGAGGAAATATTTTTTTCTGGCAACCGCTCTGGAGACCTTTACTGGTATCGAACCGGTGAGATTCATGGTGGACGCCCTGGGTACCGGATTGCTGAGCCGCGAATCTCTGGCGCGCTACGATGCTCTGGTTCTCAACAGTCATACCCTCATTGGGGATGCGGTGGATGCCACCTTGCTGGATGCATATGTGCGTGGCGGAGGCACCATCTTCCTGAGTTTGGGAGAGCAACCATCAGCAGCGCTGCAGGCATTGAGAAATACCGCACTGAGCGAACTGCGTCATGAAGGCACGACCGGTCGTCCAATTGACCAATCTGCAACGCGAATCGGTGGCGGCGTTACCCATGGGCAGTCGCTTGCGGGACACTTTTGATGGAGATGCGGCGAGAGACTTGTATCTGACCGACCTATATAATATGCACATGTTGCGCGGAGCCAGGGAAGGATCGGTGTTACTCCAATCTGAGAATGGTTACCCATTGATCGTTGAAATGGTTTCTGGCCAGGGGCGATGGATTCTATCAGCGTTTCCCTGGCACACCCGGGCTACCGACTTGCCCCTCAGAAACGCCTTTTTGCCATTGGTAAAAAGTATCTTTGCAGTGGCGACGGAAGAAGGCGGTGGGCTCGACAGATTGGATGCCAGCAGTGTTGGGCCTGACTGGCAGCGGCATCCGGGATTTCATGATTTGGGCGACCGGGCCGCGGTGGTTAATCTGGCCCGCACAGAATCGGATGCGGAAACAATAGCGCATCAATGGTTCCCGGCGTCGACAACCGGGACCGGGCCTGCTGCGCTTGCGCAAGCCAACACCGGCGATCCCGGAACTCCCTTGTGGTATTGGCTGGCTTTAGCGGCGCTGTTATTCTTTTGCCTCGAATCTTTGGTCTGCCGCATCTTTGAGCGCAGGTATCCCTCTGCAACCCCCGACGTATCATGACGCCCCACCTTCATAGAATCTCTGCTGAGCATTCAACGCACACTTTTCCGGCGTAGGATCTGTGCTCTGGTGCTCGCGATCGTGACCAGTATTTCCGCGATTCTGATCCTGACTGGAATGTATTCCCGCATGAATGGGTTGCAGGAAATGAATGCCTTTATAATTACCACAGGAACACTGTTGTTGGGCGCGATTGGCACCGCATTGGGCATCGTCAGGCTGCGTAGGCTGCAGCCGCAGCTCAAAGAATTGGCCGAGCAGACAGAGAGTGCACGACCGGAATTACTGGACAGTCTGAATACCGCCGTGGCGATGCACCTGGCGGCTGAAGCAACAACCGGACATTCAACCAATCGTTTCCAGAATGCGCTGTTTGCTAAAGTGACTGCAGATACCGCAGTCCTGCCGTGGAAGTCCTTGCTGATCCCGACCTACCTGCGCTGGGCTTCGATTCTGAGCCTGTTACTGGTCACCGGAATTCTGGTGGCAGTGGCCATGCGCTCAGATACTCTGGCAAAGTCTGCGTTCGCCTTCGCCGATTGGCGTGCAGATTCAACCAGCGGCATGACGCTCAAGCCCGCCCCGATGCAGGCAGCCCTGGGATCTGATCTGACTGTTCGCGCCCAAATTCACCGGTGGGAACAACGGGCCTGGATTCGCATTCACACCGCCGAAGGTCAGGAGACTCACGTCATGCCCATCAATCGCAATGGTGAGGCCACCTTCACATTTTATGATGTGCGCGCCGAGTTGCGCTTTGAGGTATGGACTCCATCGCTGCGCTCAACGCGACAAACGGTGACCGTTTTCGCCCCACCCTTTCTGGACGGCGTGAAAATTGAAGTTGAACCACCTGCCTACACCCGCATGCCAGCCCAGGTGATCGACGGCTTGCAGGATTTCAGCGCACCCTGGGGATCCCGATTGCGCATCTCGGCGGATACCAGGCACGCGGCCTCGGCAGAGTGGATTTTCAATCAGGATAGAGTGTTGTTCAGTCCCGGATCCGGGGCTCAATCCTGGATATTGGACTGGCAAGCGAGGCGCACCGGCAATTTCATGGTGCTCCTCAGCAACGAGTATGAGCAACGCGAGTCCAGGACACACCGGCTAACCGTCATTCCAGACGAGCCTCCGGTGGTGGAAATTTTGCACCCCGGACGCGACATCCAACTCGCCCCGGATGCCATCGTGGCATTTCTGTTTTACTTTGCCGACGATTATGGACTGAGCGAGGCCACTTTGAATGTTTCAGTCGCCGGGCGCATGCAACACAGTTTCCCCATGCGCCTGCAGCCGGATGCGGATGGCTTTGCACCCCGTGAATTGCAAATGCCGTTCGGAATGGAGCTGGAATCCCTGGAGGCTGAGGATGGCGATTTGCTCAGCTACTGGGTTCAGGTTGCCGACAATCGCGAACCGGTGCCGCAGTTCAGTCGATCTGAAGTATTTTTCATTGAGGTACGCGCAGAACGTGAGCCGGAGGAAATAGACGGCATGCCAATGGATCAAGAACGCTTGACCCTGCGTCCGCAAATCGAAGAGCTGAAACGCCTGTTGCGCCTGAGCCATCGTACCGTCACCCGCGACGGTGAGCAACGATTGGCAGGCAACCAACAATTGACCAGCGCTCTGCTGGAGCTGCGCCAATCCATCGACGAGGTCTATGAACGCATCAAACCCACACTCGAAGAGGCCAACGACCAGTTTTTTACCCGTGGTTTCGAATCTGCGCTGGCTTTGGTGGACAACGCCCGCGATTTGATAACTGCAGATCAAACAGAGATTGCCATACCGGTACAGGAACAGGCATTGCAGGAATTGCTGGCGCTGGAAAATGCCCTGGTCGTCGAACAAATCAGCCGTGAACCTTCCGAAGGTGACGGTGAGGGTGAAGGTGAAGGCGAACAAGGAGAGGGAGAGCAAGGCCAACAGGAAAATCCGCTCATGGCGCTGTCAGAAGCACTGGAGCAACTCAGGGAATTGCAAAGACGTCAGGATAACCAAAACACATCCACTGACCGTGCGGGTCGTACTGGAGCAGACAGCTCCCAATTGGAACAACTGGCGCAAACTCAGGATGCTTTGCGCCGCGACCTCGGCGCATTGGATCGGGATTTATCCAGAATTCCTGATGCCGCTGAGGCACGCAGTTCTCTTCTGCAGGCAGAACAGCGTATGCGCGGCGCTGCCAGCGGTTTGCGCACTGACGACACCGGACGCGGCTGGAGGGAGGGAACCAGGGCTGCAGAACAGTTGGAAACGGCAGGCAGGTTACTTCAGGACATCATTGACTCCGCCTTAAACGAAGGGCTGGCAGGGTTGCAAGCAGAGGCACAACAGTTGGCGCAAGCGCAACAACAGGCTGCCGCTGCCTCCGCAGCGGCGGACAGCGAGGGTGCGAGTTCCGCCGATGTCGATGACCTCTTGCAGCAGCAGGATCAACTGAACGAGCGATTGGAACAACTGCTGCAAAACATGGAAGGCCTGGGCCAAAGCATGCAAAGCAATAACTCCGGGTTCTGCCCAGGCGCTGACCCGTGCGGCGCGCCAAAGCAGGAGCGGCAACCCCGGATCTGCCATGACCCGGGCGGCGAACGCCTTGCTGTACGAATTTTTGTCTGAAGCCGCCGATCTGCAATCTGAAGCCGCCGAGGGTCTACAACGCTTGAGCGAAGCCATTGCTGAAGCCGGTAGCCAGATGCCTGGTTTGTCTGCCCGTCAATTGGAACGCATGCAGCAGGAATTACAGCGCGACCAAGGTACTTTATCAGGCTTGGGCGAGGCCGCAGGTGCCGACGCCGAACAACAACTGCAGGATATACGCGGTCAATGGGAGCAACGACTGCGCCGACTGTCCCAGCAGACTGGCGACCGCCAGTTACAAGGCCTGGCAGATGCCTTGGGCATGAACCCCACAAGCACCGATGCGCAATTGCGCGAAACCCAGCATTTGCTGGAGCGTGCTGACGGTATTATCGATGCCTACCGCCAGCTCATGCAGCGCAGGCAAGTGCTGGATTTGCGACGCCGATCCGCACCACCACCTGAGCGCTTCCGCGAACAGGTTGAATCCTATTTTCGTCAGTTGGCAGAGGAGTGATCCATGGAATTCCAAACACCCATAGCCATTGTCTGGTTGATTGTGCTGGCGTTGCTTGCCGGTGCTGCCGTCCTCGGATTGGCCCTTTTGCAGCGCCATTTATTGCCCCTGAAGATACACCGGACGAGCCTTGTGCTTCGCTGGTCTGCCGTTGTCCTTTTTATAGTTTTGCTCGCCAATCCGGTGTGGATTCAACGCACTCCGGACCCGTCCGCTTACCAAGTGGCCATTTTAGCACAGCAATCGCCTTCCATGCTGACCGAAGATCTTCCGGGCGATCAATCGCGCCTGGATTGGGTTGCCGCGCAATTATCTCCCTCAGCCGACGATAACCTGCGTGCCAGACTCTCCGCTCGCCACTCTTTGCGGATATTTGCCTTTTCCGATGAAATCCGGCGCTCCGAGGAATCCATTCGACCGCACCCAGCGCGCACAGCAATTGGCCAATCTTTGCAGAGAATTGCCGACCAAACACCTGCTGGCGGAGGCCATTGGGGCGGTATTGTCCTGTTCAGTGACGGCGTTCAACAGGCCGGTTTACACCCGGCGCAAGCCGCGCGCGCCCTGGGCGAAGCAGGTATCCCAGTCCATGTGATCGGCGTAGGCATGGCCGATGCACAAGGTTCCATGGATATCAGATTTGCCCAACGCCAGTGGGAAGGTACCAGAGGCCAACCATCAAACATTGATGTGAGAGTCAGGCACACCCTCTCCAACCCAACTGCCGCACTCATCACCTTGTATGAAGAAGATGAGGTGGTGGCTTCCCGCGAAGTCACCCTGCAACCAGGGCGCGACCTGGTGGAACGGTTTGAACTCGAACCGGCAAGGGCTGGTTTCCGCAGTTACAGGGCAGAAATCTCAACGCTTGCCAGAGCTTCCCGTCCTTTGCAGGCAATCGATTACGCAACAGCTCAAATTCGCGAGGCCGCCAGATTCAGGGTACTTTATCTGGGCAGACCGCAACCGGAATATCGCTTTTTGCGCATATTAGCTTCGGAAGATGACCAGCGTCTGCAATTGAGCGCTTGGCTACAACTGGCACCCGATCGATTTGTACTCCGCCATGGCACAGATGAAACAGTGCAAAGCGTAGCGCAAGAGGGTTTCCCGGAGGATGCCGACAGTTTCCCGGACATCGATACATTGATTCTCGATAGCGGCGTTATCGAACACCTTCCGCCCGCGACTTCCGAATGGATCCGCGATTTTGTCGCACAAAGCGGCGGTGGATTACTGGTGTTGGGTGCCACGCCCGACATCCCGGACGGTTGGCAAGGTCTGCTTCCCGTGCGTGCGGTGGATGTCCGCCAACCTCGACAAAATCTGCGGCTGGAACCTGTGCCTGGGCCCGTCCTCAGAGATGATGATTTCAACCTGTTCAGCAGGTCTCCAGCCATTTTTCTGGCCGCCGATGAAAGCATTGCCATCGTCACCGAACAAAGCAGAGGCGCACGCACTGCCCTGCAGATCGCGAGCGAAGAAGCGTCGGTCCTGGTTTACCATGCCTATGGAGCCGGACGCAGCGCATTTCAGGGCACTAACAGCTTCTGGCGCTGGCGCATGTCCAGCGAACATGGTAAGGAACAATATCGTCGCTATTGGCTGAACCTGCTCAATTGGTTGTCGGAATCACGCCAACCCAGACTGAGCGCACCGCTGCAAGGTCAGGTTCGCGCGCTGGAACAACCGGTTCCTTTACAATTGCGGGTGCTGGATAACGCTTTCCGCCCTCGTTCGGATGCACGGGTCCGCGCCAGAATTGTGGACCCCGACGGAGCAGTGCGCGAAATGACTTTGCTGCCAAGATTTGGTCAACCCGGCCTGTTTGAAGACGACCTTTCGTTGACCCTGCCAGGGGAGTACCGTGTGCGCTTTGAAGCTGCCATACCGGATGGCGATACCTTGAGCAGGGATATTTTCTTTCTTGCACGCAGCGAATCCGCTCTGGAAGACACAACCTTGCAGGAAGCTTTGTTGCGGGATATTGCTCGCCTGAGTGGCGGAACTTACCGCTCCTGGCATGAGATCGCCACTATGCGCGACATTGCCATATCCACCCGGATTCCACAGATTGAACACCCTTGGTTCTGGGCACGTTCCTGGCCTTTTGTTACCTTGCTGTTAACAGTTCTGCTGGCCGATTGGTGGCTCAGAAGGCGTTACGGACTTCGCTAACCTCAACAGGACGCAATGAAACCAATGAAACTCATTTTCAGCATTCTCCTGCTCAGCATGGTCAGCACCTGTGTACCGCTGGCACTCAATGCCCAGTTTCGCCCACCGACTGTGCCCCTGAATCCACAACATGAGGAGACAATTCAGCGAGCGCTGGAAGACATTGCCCAGGGTGATCTGGAGGAAAAGATCGCGGCATTGATGCTGTTGGGCAAGTTCCCCCACCCCGCCTCGCGCGCCGCATTGAACCAAGCGTTGCATCACGAGGAGCCACGCGTGCGCAGAGCTGCACTGATTTCTGTACTTGAACAAAGTGACATGCAATTACCAGCGCAGGAAGCACGCACACTACTCTTTATGCTGGGCGACGCAGACGCCGAGATTCGCCGTCAAATTTCCTCCCAGTTACAACGTATCGCCATAAGCTGGCAATTCAGTCCCGGTGCTCAATTTGGCCGACAGGGATTACCTCCGGGACTGGCGGAATGGTCGCCAACGCCTTTCGCGACAAGGATGTTTTGGTGCGCCGAAATATGATTCAGAATCATACCAGCCTGAGTCAGCCTTCCTTGACCATACCTCTTGTGGTTGAACGCATGCAGGATGAGAATCCGCAAAACCGGCGGATGGCCCTGCGGCAATCCGGTCAACAAGCTTCCGTACAACAGCTCCTGGAAGCGCACGCACAACAGTCTGCAGCCCATGATGCGCTGTGGGATCGCGAACTGGCCAGGCAACTCGCGCACCACCCAAACAATCGCAACAGCCAAATCGTTCTGGAAAATTTCCTGGAATCCGATGACCCGGCGACGCAGACCGAAGCCGCATTGTCCTTGTTGATGCTGGATCCTGCCTCGCTGCGCAACAGTCCCGCCATCCCGTTTTTAATGGAACGCCCGGTTGCGGATGAGTCCGTGCGCCGGGTATTTCAGATTTTTGTGCAAATGCCCCCCGATCGCGCACAGCCTGTTTTGCAAAAGCTTCTGGCCGCCAGAGCCGGCAATGTTCGCCTGGAAGCTCTGCGTTATTGGGCGATGTTAGGCATGCCACTGCCTGCACTGGACAGCGTGCTGTCTTTGCTCTTGGACGAGAACCCGGAGGTGCGCCGAACGATGCAAAACTGGCTTCAGGCGCGCGCCCATTTTGTAACCGGAGATTTACTGTTGGCGATGGCACGCAGCCCACACCGCGATTTGCGCGAATTGGTTTTCCGTTTTGTTCATTTATCAGATAACGACACGCTGCGCCTGTCTTGTTGGCGCTGCTGCTGGACGACGTCATTACCATACGTGTTCAAGCCCTCCAACTGTTGGCACATAGAAGGATGGATGGCTGGGAGCGGATAGTCGAACGATCCCTGCGCGACCCCAATCCACAAATCCAGCACACCGCACGCATGCTTCTTCCACAGGGTTGATAAGAAAAAGCTTTCGCTTTCCGCAGACCAACGTATCAATAAGGCATGTCTTTGCTCATTGCTTTTCTGGCTTTGATTAGTGGTCTGGCTACTTGGTTGGGCGTCAAGCGCCTGCGCGTACTGGCTCTGCAACGCAATCTAGTGGACAAACCCAATGAACGCAGCTCCCACACTGTGCCAGTTCCACGTGTCGGAGGCATACCCATTTTCGGGATATCCTGGTTGGCCATGTGTTTCATAATCTCCCTCGGCTATCTCGGCATTGGCCCCACTCCGGGACCCGGTTGGCTGGGATTCCTGGCAGGCGCATTCCTGGTTGGCTGCATCAGCTTGCTGGAAGACGTCCGGGAATTGCCCCGGTTGGTGCGATTCGGCGTACATGCTCTGGCAGGAATTTTGGTTCTGATACCGGCTATTCAGGGCACATCCATAGAATTACCTGTCGTCGGCTCAGTGCTTCCATCCTTGCTGGTGTGGATCCTTTGTCTGATATGGATAGTCGGACTCACCAATGCCTATAATTTCATGGATGGCATTGATGGCATAGCGGGCACTCAAGGTCTGATCGCAGGTATTGGTTGGTTTTTCACCGGCATCGGCACCGGGTTTGTTCCGATCACCGCAGCCGGTGCCATAATCGCGGCCACCTGCGCCGCTTTCCTGCTGCATAACTGGGCACCTGCCAAAATCTTCATGGGCGACGTCGGCAGCACTTTTCTCGGATTTACCTTCGCCTGCCTTCCATTTTTAGCCATCTACAGTACGCCGGTCGATCCATCTCAGGCCCCGTTCATTCTGATCGCCTTTTTCCTGGTCTGGCCCTTCGTTGTCGACGCCAGCTTTACTTTTATGCGCCGGGCACGCAATAGGGAGAATGTGTTTCAGGCACACAGAAGCCATTTGTATCAACGCCTCGCTGCCAACTATGAGGGCAATCGTACCGCGAATCATCGCGCCACTTCCGGTCTCTATGGCTTCCTGGCCTTCTGCGGTTTGGTAGCCTCACATTTCTATTTTCATAATCCGAACCTCAGCCCATGGCTCGGCTTGTTGGCGGTTGGCATTCTGTTCGCCGCGCTCTTTGTTCATACCAGTAAAGTGGAACGCAAGGCATGAGTGCGCTCGAACTGATACAACTCAATCTCCTGTCGCCGGTCATTCTCTGCTTTCTACTGGGCATAGCCGCCACCTTGGTGCGCAGCGACATGCGCTTCCCAGAGCAGTTGTACCACGGTCTTTCCATCTATCTCTTGCTCGCCATTGGTCTCAAGGGCGGCGTGGCCATGGTCTCCAATCCAAGTCCAGGCATGATTAAAGTTTTGCTGGCTGCGGTATTGATCAGCGCATGCATACCTCTTTGGCTCTACCCGCTATTGCGTAAACTAGGCAAGTTTTCCAGTGCCGATTCAGCCGCCGTTGCAGCCCATTACGGTTCCGTATCCGTGGTCACTTTTCTGGCCGGTATCGCTTTTCTTCAGGCATTGGATGTGCCTTTCGAAGGCTTCCTGCCCGCCGTGGTTGCCGTCATGGAAGTGCCCGGAATCATCGTTGCCTTACTCCTCGTGCAACGCAAAAACCCGGCCGCCAGCAGCTGGCTGGGTTCCATCAAAACCGTGCTCACTGGCAAAAGCGTATTTTTGCTCCTGGGCGGTTTGCTGATCGGCGTGCTCTCAGGCCCTCAGGGGATGGAAAAGGTAGCAGGCTTCTTTGTAGTACCTTTTCAAGGAGTTCTGTGCTTGTTTCTTCTCGAGATGGGCATGGTCGCAAGCAGACGTTTCGATGATCTGCGCAAAACCGGACCGTTTCTACTGGTGTTCGCCATCCTTGTGCCCGTGTTACACGCAGTGCTCGCCATTTGGCTAGGAGCACACCTGGGGCTCTCCAGAGGCGGCGCCTTCATCCTGGGAATCCTCGCATCCAGTGCTTCTTACATCGCCGCACCCGCCACCGTTCGCCTCGCTCTACCTCAAGCAAGCCCCGCGCTCTATCTGACAAGCTCCCTGGCCATCACTTTTCCGTTTAACCTCACCGTCGGCATCCCTTTGTACTTCGCCATCTCCGCCTGGTTCTTTTCCTGATTTATGAAACTCATCACTATGAAACGCGTCACTATCGTGGCTGAGGCTTTGCTCGCCGACCGCCTTCAAGAAGATGTCGTGCGACTCGGAGCCTCAGGCTACACCTGCACAGATGCCGACGGCAAAGGTTCAAGAGGCGTGCGTGCAAGCGAGTGGGAAGGTAAAAATATAAAAATCGAATGCGTTGTACAACCGGATGTCGCACAACGCATTCTAAAAAAACTGGCAGATGTGTATTTCGAACACTTCGCCGTCATTGCCTATTGCCACGATGTCGAAGTCGTCCGTGGCGAAAAGTACAGCTGATTCAATTACTTGATCTCGCGATGCAAGGTATGGCGTCCGAGATTTGGATTGTACTTCTTCTTCTCGATGCGGCCTTGCTGCAGCTTTTTGTTGCGGCAAGACATGTACCGGGAGACAGGCTTGCCCTCAGCGCGGGCTTCAGTGCATTCGAGTGTGATATGTTCGCGTGGCATGATTGAAATTTGTTAGAATTAAACGAACAAAAACAGAGTACACGCGTTCTCCATGCAAGCAAAAAATCCCAACTATCCACTCTACCTCCGCCAATTTTCAAGGTGAACCCAACCCCAACCCGCGAATTGAACCCTCAGCCAACCCCATTCGTGGATTGAAATCCACGCTCCGTCCCACATATAGCTATTCTTTTTAAGCTATTTCCGACTTGACAGTAACGCTTTCCTGCAAAGCCTTGCGCTCATGAATGATTCGCATTTGGCCAACTCTCCTCATGATGCATTTTTTGTCTCTGCTTTTGGTGAACCTGTGCGGGCGCGGGAATGGTTGCCACAGTTGTTGCCCGAAGCCGTTGTTCAGTGTCTGAACTGGCAATCACTGGAGGTTGTTGACGGCAGCACGGTCGATCCGCAGTTGCACAAACGGCATACCGACATTTTATACAAGATCCGCAGCGCGGATGATGAGGCTGTTTTAGTTTACTGCCTGTTTGAGCATCAAAGCACCCCGCGTCGCGACATGGGACTGCGCTTGCTGTTGTACATGGCGCGCATCTGGGATCAGTGGCGCAAACACAATCC
>JAJOKB010000027.1 GCA_021208135.1 Verrucomicrobiota bacterium
AGCAAACTACCCAACTAAGCAAGCACCCATGAAAGATGTCGAGCAACTGCGCATAGGAACGGTCACTGTTCAGCGCGGGCGCACGCGCGATATCTACTTGAAAATCTCCGAAACTTACACGCGCGATGACATAACTATGCCGGTGCGTGTCATACGTGCTAAAAACCGGGCCGGTTTTGTTCGTCAGTGCGGCTGTTCACGGTGATGAAATCAACGGCACGGGAATCATCCACACCCTGATGTATGATGAACCGCCAAAACTTGAATGCGGTACACTGATTCTAATGCCGGTGGTCAATGTTTTTGGGTTTGAGAATAATGATCGTTATATGCCAGATCGTCGGGATCTGAATCGGTCTTTCCCGGGCAGTGCCGAAGGCAGTTTATCCGCACGTATGGCGGATGTAATCATGAAGGAGATTGTGCTGCAGTGCGATTACGGAGTCGACCTGCATACCGCTGCCTTTCAGCGCATCAATTACCCGAATGTCAGGGCTGATCTGAAAGATCCGGAAGTCAGGGAATTGGCGATGGCCTTCGGCTGCAGTCTGGTAGTCGATGGCAAGGGACCGGATGGGTCCTTACGCAAGTCCGCGTGTCAGGCTGGGGTGCCGACCATCATCCTGGAGGCTGGTGAACCTTATAAAATCGACCCAAGTGTGCTCGAAGTGGGCGTGCAGGGTATCCGTAACGTCATGATCCATTTAGGTATGATGAGTGGACAACCCAAATTGGCACCCTATCAGGCAAAAATCAGCAAGACGACATGGGTGAGGGCCGGACTCGGCGGTATCTTAAGGTTTCATGTCAATGCAGGTGACTTGGTGGAGGCAGGCCAGGAACTGGCCTCGAATTACTCGATCATGGGTAACACACGGAGCATCATCACCAGCCCTGTGGACGGTATCATTTTAGGCATGGCAACCATGCCAGCAGTCAAGCCCGGTGAGCCTGTGTGTCATATAGCAATTCCCAACCGAAAGTTGCAGACTATTCTCAAACCTGCAAATCCAACCACGCCCATCCGCGATTTCATCCCCGACACTGGCGATCCACAGGATGCCTTTTAACTTACCAGCCGTAGTTGGGAACGTGCACTTTTTCATACAAGTGCGAGGGGACCTCACTGATGAATCGGCTTTGGCGCATAAGTAGAGGACCATTGCCGCGACCACTGGTCATACGTGGATAACAGAGGTACAATTCATCCTTGGCACGGGTCACCGCCACGTAAAACAGACGCCGTTCCTCATCCAGATTGCCATCCTCAATTGCCCGTTTCAGCGGAAAGTATTCGTCCGCACAACCGATGACAAATACGACCGGATATTCAAGCCCCTTGGCCTGGTGTATGGTAGTCATCCGGACTGTGTTATCATTATCCTGAATGCTACGGTCGGTGGTTTCCGAATTGAGCAACACCAATTGTGCAAGCAATTCGCTCATGGTATCATAGCGGGCGGCAAATTCGATCAACCCGTCCAGGTCATCCCGGCGGGATTCCCAGTTGTTATAGACCTGTTTGAGGTAATCGCCATACCAGCCTTCGACGCCGCAGCGCACGATATCAACGGGTCTGGCGGGATTATGGGAAACGCGTGGCGCTGGTCCATTGAGCATGACATCCATTTCCCGCAGCGATAGACACATACCGGAGTAATCATCCCGAGCGTCCTGCGGCACTTTGTCTAAAATCGAGGGATCCAGCAGGGCGGCGAACACACTGGGAGAGTCCAACTGACCGGAGGGATCAAACAGATCCTGACGTGCTGACTCCCATTGCTGGGCGCGTTTGGCAGCCAACTGTCTGGCAGCCTTCAACAATTTACCTACGGTGGCGGGCCCCACCTTGGGTAAGAGCGCCATGAAGCGTTCAAAAGCTGGATAATCATCAGGATTACACACTGCGCGCAATTGAGCCACAAAATCCCGCACGTGAGCCTGCTCAAAGAAGCGCACACCGCTGGTGATGACAAAAGGTATGCCACGCCGACTGAATTCCAACTGTGCATCCAACGCCTGATAGTGCGCACGGTACAAGACAGCAATATCGCGCAGTGCGACTCCCTGTTCGTATAAATGCTCAATTCGGCTCACCAAAAACTGTGCTTGTTGACGACCATCGAGGACAGGAACAAAATAAGGCACCATGCTGTCACGGCGCACAGCGCAACTCCTTGGCATAACCATGCCCCTCGGGTTGATTAGCCAAAACAGAATTTGCAAAATCCAGGATCTGAGGGGTGCTTCGATAATTAGTCTCGATCTTATAAATAGCTGTACCAGGGTGCCGTTGCGGAAAATCCCCGGATATTCTCAAAATTGGCCCCGCGCCAAGTATAAATACACTGCGCATCGTCCCCAACCGCCATGATATTGTGATGCCCACCGATGGTGTCGATGATGCGCGATTGAATATGGTTAGTGTCCTGATATTCGTCCACGAGAATGAACCCGAACTGGCTTTTATAGGCTTCGCGCAACTCTTCGTGCTCTTCCATTAGGCGCAGCCAGTAAACCAATAAATCGTCGTAATCGACTACGTTCTGCTCGAGCTTACGCTGTTGGTAGGCCACTGCGAATCCGGGTATTACATTGGCAAGTCGATCTTCCCAGGGAAACTGATCTTTACATAACTCCGCAACGGATTGTCCGGTGTTACGAGCCATGCTGATCAATCCCGCAATACGCCCCAGCTTGGGGTTTTGCTTGGACTTAAGAAAATCCTTATCGATCTGTTTGATTACTGCCTGTAATGTATGCTCGGCATCATCCTGATCCATAATGGTGAAATTAGGCCTCAGACCCACCAATTCAGCGTGTTGCCGCAGAATACGTCCACCCACACTGTGAAAAGTACCGCCCCAACGGGGGCGAGCGACACTCCCACATAACTGCCCCACCCTTTCCAGCATCTCGCGAGCTGCCTTATTGGTGAAGGTGAGCAACAGAAATGTTTTCAGGGTGTACCCCGTTGCTCCAACAAAAGGTAAGCTACACGGTAAGTGAGCGTACGGGTCTTGCCGGAACCTGCTCCGGCTAAAACCAAAGCCGGACCGGGTGAAGCGGTTACAGCAGCATACTGTTCATCGTTAAGTTCAGAACGAAAATCAATGGTCACGGCGCCGACTTACTCCAAATTCATTGTGAATGCGTGGGAAAACAGCCCTGCGTCCATTCTACCTGAGTAAAACGGCATCCAAAGAATCGTCGCTAGCCCCAACCATCCGTTGTAGCACCCTGAACGCAACGGGAATACCTTCCACCAACGGTATTCCAGATAGTGAAAAAACTCAGTACGCGGAACTTCGGTGTCTTTCCGAATTCGTTGCAGATGGGTGACAAGAAACGTCTGCGGTCGAAAAAATAAAAGTCAGTGACTTGGTCCGTTCTAATAAACTCCACCTTATGATAAAACCTCCCCATCGAATTCCACTCTCCCGAGATAACGCAAATTGGACAAGATTCTCGATGGGTCGGAAAGTGGATTGAAAATTTCACTATCAAACTCAAAAATTTCGCAATTGCTCTGCATTCATCGCGGCAACGACGGATCCTTGCGCCGTTGTAATGCGGTACTGTCCCTCCGAGCCATTAAAAACATAAGTCAACCGCATATCGGGTGAAGTAACATTCATGCGAACCATACGCGGGCGGCGTTTAACGATAGTAAAGTCTTTGCTGTCGCCTGCGCATCCGTTATATTTCCTGCCATACGTACGGATTGGACGCGCTCGATGGCCTGACGCCCACCCATGGCGTCGTGGTGTAAAAACATCAAATCGTGCAAGGAACGAATCTCAGTACGGCCGGAGGCTACTGATCTATTGGCCGCCAGGGGTGGTAGACCATCCTCGGTGAATTCATCCATCACCTCTCCCGAAGACCAGCCTCGCCAGCCATACGTGCGAGAAAATAAGGGGAAAAGAATGCGAGAGAACCCAAAACGAGCACGATAAAGCCCACTATGAAAAAGGTTCCATAATGTCCCCACAATTGTTTTACGTCGTCAAAAAATCCGCATCATCACAAACTAATCATGTTGTAAAGATCAGTGCAAAGCGTCGGCGCAAACGCAATACCAATAAGACAAAGGAGCAAAAAAGCCCCAGGAGCAAGCCCAGCCAAAGCCCTGAACCGCGCAGTCCACAGTGGAAAGCAAGATAGTAGCCTACAGGCATTGCCACCAACCAGTAGCAGGCAATGGTCATCAAGGTAGGGATTCGCACATCGGAAAGGCCACGCAGAGCACCATTGGCAACAAATTGCACGCCGTCGAACACTTGCATACAAGCTACAATGATGAGGTAATGCATAGCGAGAGCCACAACTGCAGTGGTTCGCGGATCGACCTCTCCAAAAAAGCTCCAGGACAAAGGTGCGCGCAGCAGCACCAGCAAAAACTCCGGTGCCCAACATCAACAACGCGATGAACTTTTAGACAGTTGTAAGACGATTTTCTTGCACCGGCGATATCGCCCCTGCTGAGCGCGCTACTAACCCGAATACTCAGGGCAAAAGCTAAACCCAAAGGAATCATAAACGAGAAGCTGCCCAAACGAAAAAGCGATTTGGTGGGCCGCCAGCTCATTGGCCCCCAACCATCCCATCCAGATGGCGACAACAACGAACATGAGGTGTTCAAACAGTGTCTGCAGACCGGTCGGTATTCCGATATTCAGAAAGGCTTTTACCCTGGCCATGCTGGTGCGCAAGGTAGTCCAGGCATCCACAGGCAAAAGCAGTAAATTGCGGTGCTTGATGTAGCACACCAACGAAAACAACATAACGACTTTGCTGAGAAAGGTGGCAATTCCAGCCCCGGTGACACCCAATTGTGGAAAACCCCAATTACCATAAATCAGCAGCCAATTCAAAAGTACATTGAGTAGCAATCCAGGCAGGTAAAAGAACAAGGGAACCCATGGGTGTTCCTGAGCTTCGCACGCATTCTTAAAATTTTGAAACACCAGATTGGGAATAATGGCCCACCCAACCCAAATGGTGTAGCCCACAGCTAACTCAACCACCAGAGGTTCCTGTCCGAACCAATTCAGCAGTGTACCGGAGGAAAGGAACAATAAACCGCAAACAGCGCCATAAGCACTGCAAATCAGAATACCCGCCCGCAAAGTGCCTGCAGCAGCCTCTGCATCGCGCCTTGCGTAAGCATCTGCGCCACGCACATGCTGAGCAGCACAGAGCCCATAACCGGCGACCATGAACACACTCACTACCATGGATCCAAATGTGTAGGCAGCCAGAGGATCCACACCCAGCCTACCGATCATCAAGCCATCAGTAAGCAACAAGCCCATTGCTGCCATGAAACCAATGATCATAGGCCATGCCAGACTCAAGGTTGCTCGGATATCCTGCCAAAAAGTCATCAGATTAAGTCCTTTGCCAACGCATGCCGCGGGCTACCAGTACCAAAGAAAACAAAGAACTGAGTGGCATCAAAACAGCGGCTAGCAATGGATTCATCTTTCCCATGAGGCAAATACTCACAGCCAAAAGATTGTAGCTGATGGCAAAGATCATCACGTTACGCATAACAAGCGCGCGCCGCTTGCTGACCTGAAACAAGGTACGGATGCCCGACAAACCGCGCCCCATGAACAGAAAATCGGCCTTGTTTTCCAGCAGACCGCGATCCATGACCGGGGTGCCGCGCACAGCTGCGGCATCAAATGCCAGACTATCATTCGCACCGTCGCCAATGAAGAGTGTGGTACCCTTGCCCAAGCCTGCCACCCAAGCCGACTTTTCATCCGGGCTTTGCTCAGACAAGGCTGATGCGCGCGGTAACCCCAAGCGATCGGCCATTGCCGTAACCTTGGTCGCACGATCACCGCTCAAAATCCAAATCTTGTACAACTTTCGCAACCACTCAATTCAGCACGTGCATCCTCGCGCACAGCTTCCAAGAAAGTAAAACTCGCAACCAACTGGCCATCGCAACAAAGTTCGCAATCATACTGCCAACCTTGAGTGTCTGGGACGTCCCCCGCTTGACCGCCGCGCCACCCGGGCCGACCCAAGCTCCACACTCCACTC
>JAJOKB010000038.1 GCA_021208135.1 Verrucomicrobiota bacterium
CTGCGCTGGGTATTGGCTCACTTTCAACTGCAACGCCTCAATCAGGTGATTGCCCTTGCCGAAGATCGTGTCACCACTCAGCGCGAATTGTTGACGGTCGGTAGATCTACCGAGCAGGTTGTGCTGGAAATGGAAGTACGCGTACAGGAGCACCGCGAATACTATGCCTTTTTGCAGCGTGAATACCGCCGCCTTGCCAATGTTCTGCGTCAACAAACAGGTATTGCTGGTGACTTGACGCGTTTTCTTCCCGCTGAATTACCGGATATTCAACCGATGAGTTTGAGCGATCTGGAAATGCTTCGGCGCAGTCTGCACAACCGCAAACCACAGGCTTTGGAGATCGAACGCAGGGAACTTGAATTGCGCACTGAGCAAGAGCAGTTTAGCATTTTGCAGCGCCGTCATTATCCGAAAATCGATTTGGTCGCCGGAGCTTTCGCTGACACGCTGGAGGGCTTCAATCGGGATGAGCGGGTGCTGCGCGGGAATTTCTTTGCCGGTGTGGCAGTTAACTGGAACATTTTCGACGGCTGGCAGACCCGGGGAATGCGCATGAGTAATCTCGCCAGACAGCGCATGCAGGAGGCATGGATTGAGGAATCGCGCGGGCAATTGTCCTCGGAGGTAGATAGACTTTTAGTCGAACTGGAATTCAATATTCAACAAATCCTTACGCGTGACACGCGCCTGCAAATTCTGCAGCGCCGTCTGGACCTTTTGGAGCAACAACGTGAGAGGGAGCTTATCCCAGTGGTCGACCAATTGGAGCTGCAACTCAATTTTGGTGACCTGTCCTTGCAGGCGCTTGAGTCGCGCATAAACTACCTGTTACACCTGGCACAGTTAGCCAACTTGTTTCAGGCGGATCCTTTTCAATCCCAACTACTGCCCCGCTGATTATGTTCAAGCGTAAGCTTTATATCTTTGTTTTGTTGATTTTAGCTGTTGTGATTCTCAGCTGGACTTTGTTTGCCCGCATGCAACGGCCTACCGTATATGTCGCCGAAGCATACACCGGCACAGCGGTGAATGCGGTCACAGGAACAGTGACTGTGCTCGCGGGTCTTGATGTTCGCGTCAAAACAGAGCAGCGTGGCCGATTGAAGGAATTGCTGGTGGATGTTGGCGATGTGGTCGAAGAAGGGCAGGTCATTGCCACCCAGCACTCTGAGGATCTCATGTTTCGATTGGAACAGCAGCGCATTCGGTTGGCAGCCGCTCAAGCCCGCAGCGCCGTGGCTTTGCCCATTCAATTTGAAGTTGAAATCCTGCAAAGAAGGATTGAGGCCACCCAATTGGAGGTATCCTTAAACCAGACACCGCGCTCGAGGCTGGAAATTGAACGGTTGGAACTGCAGCGCATGCAAGCTCATATGGAGCGGGAAAAAATAGACCGCCGTGAAAATCTTGATCTGCTCGATTCTTCGGTCAGACAATTGGAATTTGAGTTGGAGCAAACAGTGATCCGTGCGCCCTTTAGCGGTGAGATTGTTGAAATTTTCGCATTTCCTGGCGATTTGCTGCACTCCGGTAATGATGTGGTAAGGCTCGTCTCCCAGGACCGTTCAGCGGAAATGATATTGAGTGAAGAAGACTTTTTTGGCGTTGAACCAGGGCAGCCGGTTACCATGCGTCTGGCCAGTTTGCCGCACCGCCCGATTTCCGGTACCGTTTCATTTCTCTCTCCTGTAGCCGATGCCGATCGCAAGACCAGGGCCTTGTTTGTTCAACTGAACGAAAATGATCAATCCGGGCTTACTCCTGGGCTCACTGGCGAGGGTTATTTGGTTAAATCAGAGCGTCCTTCCACTGTTCTTATCCCAAGGCGGTCTCTCATGTTTGACAGGGTTGCCATTGCTCGGGATGGGGTGGTGGAAATCCGTCGGGTTGAGCCCGGTTTCGTCAGCTTAAACCTGGCAGAAATTGTATCCGGCATTCAACCGGGTGAATGGGTGGTAGTCGATAATCCAACTGAGTTGCAAAATGGTAGCAGAATCCGTACGCGTACGCGTTGAAGCCTCACTGGAGCCTGATCTGTAATGTCACCCGGTCAAACGAACTTACTCATAGCCTGGCGTTTCCTTTTGGCCAAACGCAGGGCTATGTTGATGAGCCTCACCGGTATTGTCTTCGGTGTCGCTTTTTTTTATAGTCACACAATCACAGGCGACCGGGTTTCAGCAGTTTTTTGTGCGCACAATCCTGGGAGCCAATGGCGCCATTCGAGTACAGGATGCTTTCCAAAATACCGTTACCAGCTTGATGGTTCAGGCCACGGATACGCGCGAAGGTTTCTCAATTCCTTTGCGCGAGGGAGCTAGTTATGTACCCGGAGTGCGCCAGCCAGGATTTGTGATTGCCGCAGTGCGGGAGTTTCCGGAGGTAACCGGAGTGTCTCCAGTGCTGCGCGGCAATGTTGAATTGCGCAGCGGTTTCCGCAGTGAACAGGGTAGATTGCATGGCATTGAATTGAGTTCCTATCTTGAAGTTTCTGAACTAGCCGGGCAGACAACAGTGGGTGGTTTGGACATTTTTGAACGGCAACCCGATGGCATTCTCGTTGGCACAGTTCTTGCCAGTCGTCTTGGAGTTCGTCCGGGAGACACGGTCTTTGTGCGCTCTGCCGACGGCAGTGATGTGCGCTTTCGGATTTCCGCCCTTTTCGAAACGGGCATTGAGTTAGTTGACAAAACGCACTTCTACGCGCACATGCGCCAAGTGCGCCAAGTCTTGCAAAACTGGGATGAAGTTAGCTATCTGCAAGTTATGATTGAAGATCCGGCACGTGCTCCCGTTGTGGCCAGGCATATGGAGTATGCCTTGATGCACTCGGTTGCCAGTTGGCAAGAACGCGAACGCTCCTGGCTTGAAGTTTTTCGGGTGCTGCGCCTGTCCACTGCTTTGACTATGTCGGTAATCATCCTTATCGCCGGTTTGGGCATGTTTAACACCTTGGCGATTATCGTCATGGAACGTGCCCGTGAGATCGCAATTTTGCGTTCAATTGGTTACTCCAGGGGCGATATACTGCGCATCTTTCTCTATCAAGGTTTATTGGTTTTTGTCGTTGGTGCAGGTTTAGGATGCTTGTTTGGAGCCGGTTTGACCGCCTTAATCGAGTCCATTCCCTTTCGTATTCGAGGGATCTTTTCCACAGATCATTTTGTCATGTATTGGTCTTGGACACATTACGTTTCGGCCGTCGCGGTGGCGCGATCGTGGTTTTTCTCGCCAGTCTAATCCCGGCACGCCGTGCCGCACGCGTTGAACCTGGACAGGTCATCAGAGGGGTAGGGGCATGAACATGGCACAGTTGTCCAATCCCACTTTGGAGGTGCGCAATTTGGAACGCTGGTTGGGCGAAGGTGATGGTCGCACGCATATTTTGCGCGGACTCAACTTCAGTCTTGAACGCGGTAAAACATATTCAGTCACCGGTCCCAGCGGATGCGGCAAAAGCACTCTGCTGTACCTCCTGGGGTTGTTGGATACACCCGATCGTGGCGAAATTATCCTCGATGGCAGGCGGGTTGACAATGCCAGTGAGGCCGAACGTACCCGATTGCGTGGTGAGATCATCGGGTTTGTGTTCCAGTTTCATTTTCTGCTGGTAGAATTTACCGCCCTTGAGAATGTTATGTTGCCCATGCTCAAACTCAAGCGCTGGAGTGAGCAGGAATGCCGTCAACGGGCCTTGCGACTGCTGAACGATGTGGGATTGGGGGCCAAAACACAGCGTATGGCCAACCAACTTTCTGGGGGGGGAGCAACAAAGGGTTGCTGTGGCCAGAGCTCTGGCCAATGAGCCACAATTAATCCTCGCGGACGAACCCACCGGGAATCTCGATCATGCTTAATTCATTGGCTCTTTTCGGTTTGATTCGCCGTGTAGCCCGCGATTACGGACACTCGGTACTGATCGTAACCCATAACAATCAGTTGGCTGCCGAGTGTGATATTGCCATGCCAATGATGGATGGTCGGTTTTTAATGCGCTAGTATCTAATCTGAAACATCAAGCGCATTCATTCGCCTTCTGTTTCAAGCAAGTGCTTGATACCACCGAGCTATCGTAGGGAAGTACCACTTTTTGGCGTATAGCTGTGGCGAATTCGATTCCGTTCTGGCAAATTTCCGACATTGCACTTAAGTTTGTTTCATGAAATCCCGAGGCAAATTTTTTGAAAGTGTTAATCATTATGTGGATCAAGCCGCTGCCTTCGCCAACCTTGAACCCGGTATGGTTGAGCAGGTCAAAGCCTGCAACGCTGTCTACCGTATGCGCTTTCCCGTGCGCGCTGACGACGGCAGTATCCAAGTCATTGAAGCATACAGAGCTGAACATAGCTTCCATCGCTTGCCCACTAAAGGAGGTATTCGCTTCAGCAAACACGTGTCTCTCGACGAAACCATCGCTTTAGCGGCGCTGATGACTTACAAATGCGCCATTGTCGGCGTTCCTTTCGGCGGAGCTAAAGGAGGGGTGAAAATTGACCCATTGACTGCAAGCACTGGGTTTCGTGAGCGGGTTATCCGTCGCTATACCACCGAGTTAATCCGCAAGAACTTTATTGGTCCGGATATAGATGTTCCAGCACCTGATTACGGCACCGGTGAAATGGAAATGGGTTGGATCGCTGATACTTACAAAAACCTCAAAATGAATACCACCGATATGTACGCTTGCGTGACTGGTAAACCACTCGCCATGCAGGGTATTCCCGGTCGGACCAGTGCGACTGGATTAGGCGTTTTTTACGGGCTGCGCAACGCTTGTGAGCAGGCCGAGGATATGAAGGAGTTAGGTCTTTCATCCGGATTACAAGGTAAGCGCATTATTATTCAAGGCCTGGGTAATGTAGGCTACCACGCCGGACATTTTATTCAAAACGAGGGTGGAGCTATCATTACGGGAATCATTGAACGTGAGGGCGGTCTCTTTAATTCAGATGGTATGGATATTGAGGCCGTATTCAGGCATCGGAAGCAGACAGGAACATTGGAAGGTTTTGCAGACGCCACTTTTAATCCAGAGGGTAGGGCGATGCTGGAGTATGACTGCGATATCCTCATACCTGCAGCCTTGGAGAATCAAATTACTGCTGAAAATGCCGACCGCATTCGTGCGCGCATTATTGCCGAAGCTGCCAATGGGCCAGTTGATCACAAAGCAGAGGAAATCTTGCGTGCCAAAGGCGTTTACATGTTGCCCGATATCTACCTGAACGCGGGTGGCGTAACTGTATCCTACTTCGAATGGCTCAAGAATAGAGCTGGCGTCAGTTTTGATCGCATGACTTCGCGCCATGAAGAATTGATCAAACGCGAACTGGTCGAGCAGATGGAATCACTCATAGGTCGGTTCTTGCCCTCAGATGTAAAGGCCCGCCTCATTCAAGGACCCAGTGAATTGGAACTCGTGCGCGCCGCATTGGATCAAACCATGTCCCACGCCTTTTCCCGCATTCATGATGTCTGGAAATCCCGCCAGTTGCCTTGCTTTAGAACCGCTTGCTTTTTAATGGCAATCGAACGCGTGGCAGACAGCTACAAATATCACGGGATTTTTCCGTGATCCCACCCGCGCTCCGGGAAGGGTGGACTTCAGTCCACTGCTGTGCGCAACTGTCCTAAAACTTCTTCAACTGCCGCTGCGTCGAGGGCATGCTCTATGGCTGATTCGAGTTGTTCTGCCGTGGCCTGCTCAATAGTTTGTATTTGCTGCGGATCCAATGCGCCAAAGCGCTTGGTGAGGATAAAAGTCAACGTATTGCGGTTCGCTAATAGGGTGCCTTGTCGCATACCCCTTTGCTCGCCGCGTCGTTCACCGCGCTGCTCACCGATTTCGATACCCCTTTGCTCACCGCGCTGCTCACCGATTTCGATGCCTTGCTGTTTACCAATCTGAATGCCTTGCTGAATGCCGTCGTGTCTGAGTTTTTGTGCCAGGTTCATAATGTCACTCCTCGTTTTCTGGTCTTCAATAGTGTTTAG
>JAJOKB010000014.1 GCA_021208135.1 Verrucomicrobiota bacterium
TGCTGTCACGTCGTATCCCTCTAGCATTGGCAGTCGCAGGCATGATCAATCTCCCCGGCATCAAGGTCAACCTGCCATGCCTGACCCAGAAGGACAAGGCTGGATGTGGATGTAGGCGTTGAGCTTGGGATTGAGTTCTTTGCCTTGAGCTTTGTGCGCGAACCCGATGATTTGGATGTGCTGCGCCGTTACCTCACCAGCAAGGGCAGCGAGGCGCGGATCATTGCCAAAATTGAGGATCAGTCAGCCATTACCAATCTGGATGATATCATTACCGCAAGTGATGGTTTGATGGTGCCCGGCGATTTGGGCATTGAAATACCCTATGAACTTTGCCGATTGTGCAGAGGCGCGCAGTTAAGACCTGTTTGCGTATGGGGAAACCGGTCATCATTGCCACACACATGCTGGAGTCCATGATTACGCAACCCATGCCCACCCGTGCGGAGATTTCAGACGTTTCCAATGCGGTTCTGGAACAAGCTGACTGTGTCATGTTATCGGGTGAAACCACGGTGGGTAAATATCCCCTCGAGTGTGTGGACGTGCTTAACCGTGTGATCACTGCGATGGAGCAGCAGACCACGCAACCCTACAATACAGAGGTTCGTCTAAAAACTCCCAAGGCCTTGTTGCTGCGTTCAGCCGCATTGCTGGCCGACGAAATTGAAAATGCCGCGATCCTCGCATTCACACGCAGTGGTTACATAGCACAGGTACTGAGTTCATTGCGTCCCCGGCGCAGTGCTATTTATGCCTTCACCGATGTGCCCAGGGTGTACAAGCAATCGCAAATCCTGTGGGGAGTGATGCCCTTTTACATGGAGTTCTGCGATGACCCTGAACAAACCATCCAGAATGCAATCGCTTTGTTACGTGACCAGAATCACGTTCGGCCGGGAACCCGATTAGTCGTCATTTCTTATACGGTGACGGGGGACCGCGTGGTGGATACCATTCAGCTACGCTCTGTCGAATAAGAAACTATCGCATGAAGCTCGTCAGCTACGCTAAGACCGAAGCAGGCAATGTCCGGGCCCGTAATGAAGACGCGGTGCTCAATTCATCTGCTTGCCAACTCTACGCGGTGGCAGACGGGATTGGCGGATTGCAGCGTGGCGATGAGGCCAGTTCGATGACGCTTCACCTGCTGGAGATGGCTGCACATGAAGGAATGAGTGGCAAAGCTGCGTTGACCCGATGTATTCAGGAAATCAATCGCAAAGTGTATGAGACTGGAAAGAAGGGGGATTTGAGTCCGGGCATGGGTTGCACGCTTACCTGCCTTATGATTGAGCAAGAATCCGCAGTGATTGCCCATGTGGGGGATTCCAGTGCGTTTCGTATTCGTGCTGGTGGTATTCAATTGTTGACCGAAGCTCATACCATGGCCGCCCACCTCAATCGCAACCGACATCCTGGGGACACCCGTCCTTTGCCGGGTTACTATGAGAACATGCTCACCCGCTGTATTGGGTTGCCCGGCGACGTAGATATCGATTGTCAGGAATTTTCTCTGCTTCCTGAAGATCGCATCTTACTGTGCAGTGACGGAATTACCAAAGTGCTGAGTTCCGACTTCCTAAAGACCAGTTGTATTGACAGTGCTACGCCAAAAGATTGGGTACACCGTCTCCACAAAGCAGTTCTTGCTGCAGGCGCACCGGACAATCTCAGCTCTGTTGCGGTTTTCCGGCTGAATTAGCCGGCAATTGTCAGGTTTTGGGCAAATGCGTGTTGGGCTGAACTGCACTCTTTTCGGTCGCAGACTTTGAGCGCTCAATCAGGTTCTCTATGGTGCGCAAGCGTGGTACCAGACCAGCATTGTTGGCCACCTGAATACTGAGTCCGGGGCGTGCGTTCATTTCCAAAACCAGAGGTCCTGCTTCCCGGTCGAGCACTAAATCTACCCCCAAGTAACCCAATCCGGTGCCTTCATAGCAACCACTGGCCAAAAGCAAGAGATTGTCCCAATCAGGGAGTCTAATCCGTTCAAAAGTTTTCTGCGTGTCAGGGTGAGAGTAAATCAGCTTACCATCTGCACGGCATTGATCGGTATGCCTGTTGCCAGATCCAGGCCGACGCCAATGGCGCCTTGGTGTAGATTGGCTTTGCCGTTGGATCCACTGGTTGAAAGTCGCAACATGGCCATGACCGGATATCCCAAAAACACTAACACCCTGATATCAGGAACCCCTTTGAAACTGTAGTCGTTAAAGATAGGGTGTGTTTCAATGCGGCGCTCTACTATGATTTGATCCGGTTTGCCGCCCAGGCTGTGCAGGCCGCTCAACACGTTGGATAGGTAATGTTCCAATTGTTGCGGGGTTAAGCGCGATTCATTGACTTTAACATAGTTGAGACCGTCACGTCCGCTGATCACCAGAATGCCATTTCCGCCACTGCCATGAGCAGGTTTCATGACGAACTCTTCATAGCGTTCCAGCGCTTTGTGTACCATGGGAATCTGATGTTGTTCCGTGATCACATGGTACAGGTCCGGAACCTTCAAACCTGAGTCTAATGCCAGCTTTTTTAGTTTTTTAGCTTGTCATCAACAATGGGATAGCGGTTGCGCGGATTGTAGCGCTGGATGTAACACGAATTTCTTCTGTTCATTCCCAGAATTCCGGTGCGCGCCAGTTGCCAGGGCGTTATCCATTGTTGCAGGAATTTCATTTCTTGAACACCGAGAAACGGTGCAATTCAGTCAGTCGGTAACCACTGTATTGGCCCAGCAGCAGTATGGCCGCCAGCACCAGTAGTAACAGTTCAGGGAAGGCGAAAACCAAATGCTGAAGAACGGCTATATCCATCGCCAAAAACGCCAGGACAGCTACCAACAGACTGGTAAACCAGCGGCGGATAGCTGCCTTGGCACCTTCTTCTTCCCAAAGAATCGACAGGCGTTCAATGGTCCATGCGATGATAATCATCGGGAAAAAGGTAATGCCTGCACCGGCTCTCAGATCCAGTTTATGACTGACGATACTGAGCGCTGCCATGAGTATCACTACGACAATAACCACAGCCGATATTCTCGGCACCACCAGCAGATTAAGGTTGATAGTAACGATCGAATACCCAGACCAGCACTTACAATGACAATAAAGAGGACGAGTCCCGGTAGCAGATCCGTCTCTTGGAATGCCAAAGCGATCAGTACCGGCATAAAGGTGCCAGATGTTGTCAGGCCTACCACATTGCGAATGAGTACCATCACCAATGCGCCAATGGGAATGAGCAGCAATCGTTTGAAGATGTTTTGCTCGTCCAGCGGCAGACTGTAGATGGAAAAGGCAAGGAGGGGTTGTTGCATCAGTTCGGCACGCTCGCGTGCGACCATCGTTGCAGGGCGAATATCGCGCAGAACCGAGAATCTGACCCTTTCCTGACTTCCGCCTTCCAAATCCATGAGTGAGTGGCCGCCACGCTGCCAAAACAAAAAGTTTGCCGGCTCACCGATAGCTCCCGTCTGAATATCTACAAAGGTCCAAGTGCGGTCCTGCCACACTTCAATGCTTTCCACCAGCGGTTGGAACCGCCGACCCTCTGCCAGGTGCAAACCTCTGACTACGCGTGTCGGTATTCCTTCGAGGCTTAGCAGATTTTCCAACAAGTGGATCCGGTTCTGAATTGTATCGGATCGGCCAATCAAAAAGGCTGTGTTTTGATCCATCCTGTCTCTAGGTTCATTGAGGCGTTCAATCAAGCGCTGCGCCAGGGTCAGGTTATTGATGGATTGCGTGCGCGCCTGTTCGAGTAGGGTACTGGCTGCTAGACGCTCTGCACTGTCCAGGAAGAAACTGCGGTTGGATTCCACTACCGGGTCTACCTCCACAGGGAAGCCTACAAGGGTATTCTTAAACAGCTCTGCCCTGTAAAAAAAGGCGTTGTGAACCTTGCGGGGCTCTATGCAACCACTCCGCATGCCTTTGCCCGTTTGCCAAGCGTCGGAGAAACCGAAACCTGGGGACGCAAGCACCTCATCCACGATGATGAACCTTCCTTCGGTATCCGGTAAGCAAAGGACAATCTGGCAGGATTTCCGTTTGCCTCAAAAGTGATTTCAGCTTCTACCAGCCAGACTGTCTCTTGCTCGCCCGGACGTAATGGAAAGCCATACCAGCTATGTTTGATCCATGCGGCACTTAGCCCCAATATACATAAAAACAGTGCGATCGCGCGGACTTGTGTGCGGGTGCTGAAATTGAATTGCACAGGTTTAACAGTTGTTAAATCAATTTAAAATTCAACTAACGCGGGCAGGGACGAGCCAAAGAAAGGTTTCCTCAACATCGATCAAACCATAGCCTCTTAAATAGTTTCGTCCAATCAAAACTTGATATACAAAATTACTGCGATCAATGAGACTGAATTCAGCAACATGTTGCAAGGGTCCTAATTTAACTTCCAATTCAATGACAGGACGGCGTTGCGGTTCACGCAAATGTTGTACAATTCGTACAAAACGGACTACTGGACGTTCCAGGGTAACCTTCTCTTTGGTATCCGGATGAATGATATCGAACCTTACCCACGTGGTCCTATCACGGCGGAATTCCACGAGGTTTTGTGCGTTGATAGAGGAAGTGCGTGCTCCGGAATCCACTTTAGCTTTGATGTTAATTCCTTGGGGTTGAAGGCAAATCCATTCAACCCAACCAAACACGTAGCGTTCACCCACGTCCGGCACGTACACCTGGTGTTTTCCAGGTTTGCCTTCTACGATTTCCTCAACTTCTTCATCGGCTTCACTGGAAGAGTCCTCTTCTTCATCCGCTGAAAGAGATTCTGCTTCCTCAGAGGTTTTTTGCCCGTATTGGGAAGCACTGGGCGCATTGCGCTCCGGTCCTTGAGTTGAATAAGTGCTACAGCCTGCAAGATAAAGAAGGACCATGAGCCAGGGGAGGTTGGATACTTTCATAAAAAAAACCTGTCTTGAGTGACAGGTTTTGAAAGTCGCATGAAATATCTAGGAAGGCAAGTCTTAGAACTTATGATCATATTTGCCTTCCACCGCCGCACGGGCAGTAGGGTAGGTAGTACCCAGTGCTTTGGCGACCTTGCCATAACTTCCGGTCTGCTGATAGAGTTCTTTTGCCTTGGCCACAGTTTCCTTGGTGGCCTTGAAACGCTCAGCGCGACCGGAATTGGCAGGCGTGGCTTTGTAGCCAAGCCCACTTTGCAACTTCGTGGAGGCAAAAGGCAACAGTCGTTGAATCAGCGCGTCCGTATTGGAAAGGGTCTCACCGGTATCTGCGGTAGCTTTTTCATGAAGTTTGGCAAAATAAGCATTTGCTTTACGCTCTTCAGCCAGCTTCTGGGCTTGTACTTGAGCATGTTCGAACAAATACTTTTGAATGTCTTCGTATTCAGTTAAATGATTAGGTACTGGAATCATGGTTCTTTAAATAAGAAGTTGATTTGAGTTTTTTGCAATCGGTAAATGCACTGTTTTATATGTTTTCGAGGCCGTATGTGTCAGGGTAGTTGTCAATCAACGAAAATCAGTTTTAAGTCTTAAATCAGCCTGGGAAAGCAAGATAGCTTGATGTTTTGTTCCGTGGGTGCGGCTAGTCTCCAATGTAAAGGAACGAGCCTCGCTCGTTTCTACGGGCTGGCGACGCACTCCGGTCGAAACAAGGGGAACCTTGTTCCGCTACTTTTCCCGTACCTGAACAGCAAGGCTGTTTCGCTACTGTAGACAAACGACACAACCCATGTTCAACGCGCCAACGGGCGAATGAAATCGCCCCTCCGCAAGCAAGCAAACCCTTACGGAGCAGCATTTTTCAGCGGGCCGTGTTTGCACAGAGCTCATGGTTAAAGATATTGTTGTCTTTTCATTATCGAGTTAAAAGCGTTGCCGATTCATGGATACCCTGACACCCTACGCTATAAAGTATGCGTAGCAATTATGAACACTGACCCGCAAGTACTTATGCAGAAAGCAGCTGCCATCGC
>JAJOKB010000025.1 GCA_021208135.1 Verrucomicrobiota bacterium
AGCAAAGCGAAACCGACGGCGACCACGCTGTTTCTCTATGACACGCCGCAGGGAGAATGCATCGCGTACCCCCATCTCCCAAAGCTCCTCCGATAATTGCACCGAATTTCCGTTGTGCGCAGTCACCAATCCGGTGAGACACGCGGTGGTCTTGACTCCCCAGCCCGTAATTCAACTCAAAAACCATGCTCGCCGGTGCCTGCGCCGCAGACAATTCACCCAACCGAATCTTCTCCCGCACCGTTGCCCATCCGGGTTCTTTGCTTAAACGCACCTGCAGCCCAAATTGCGCAAAAATCCCCAACTCATGCGCCACAATCAAGGGGGCACTGTCTAACAAAGGTACATATCCCAATACCAAAGCTTTGCCGCGCACAGGAGCTGCCGAAACAGGCAAGCGCTCATCAGGCATTGAGATATGAAACTCGTTTTGCATGCCATCTCAGTCGCACAACAAATGCCAATTGGACTTTTATACCAACAAACAAAACGAAATAAATTGCACATTTCGATGAATTAAATTCAACATAGCCTGCAAAAACCATGACTGTAACCCAACATGAACCACTGGATCCGCGCCTGCTTTCGATGTTTGTCGAAATGGCTGAAAGCGGCAATATGCAATTGGTGGCAAAATCCCTAAGTATCACACCATCAGCAATTAGCCATGGCATCAAGCGCCTGGAGGAATCGTTGGGATGTAAGTTGTTTGATCGCCAGGGGCGCAAGTTATTGCTGAATGACCGCGGCTATTTGTTTCTGCCGGAGGCGAAGGCATTGTTGCAACAGATGCAATCAGCCATCCAGCGCTTTCACAATCAGGCAGACTGGCGTCAAGGTCGTTTGCGCATTGGTTCCAACAGCATTGGTTGTGAACAAATTTTGCCAATGGTGATCCGGGAGTACCGCGACAGCTTCCCGGAAGTGACTATTTCCATCCAGGAAGGCGATGCGGCGCAATTGGTGGATGCGCTGCAGGCACGGCAGTTGGGACTTTGTGCTCATACAGTCCAGTCGCGACTACAAGGGTTTGACTCAAATACCTTGGCCAAGAGTTTTTGGTATTTCTGCTCAATCCGTTGCACGCATGGGCTCAGCGAGGCAAAGTGAGTCGTGCGGAAATTGCCCAGCAAAAGTTTATCCTGTCACCGCGACAGACCGAGAGTTTCCGCATCATCGATGAGTACTTCCGCATCGAAAGAATTCCCATTGAACCGTTCATTGAAATACGGAGTGAATCCGTAATAAAAAAAGTTGGTGGAACTGGATCTGGGAATATCCGTTTTACCGCGCTGGGTTGCGCATGCGGAACTGAGTTCCGAGCGATTGGTGGAACTACCACTCGGGCGCAGGCCGCTGCAACGGCAATGGGAGATATTGCATATGCAAGGCCGCGAACTGAGTTTTGCAGAAACGCTTTTTACCGGGCTGACGCAAACGGTAACCCGGCATTTGATCGATAGCTCACAGCCTGCATCCTGAGCCTTCAGCAAGCCCTGACGACCCAAAAGCGACATTCATCGGCAAACTCGCGGATATCAGGCGGTTCATTGGCGATGTGAGCGCGCAGTGAGTCAAAAACCAGCTCAAAACCTGAGTGATAAAGCATATCCAACACCTCTTCCCTGCTGGGAATGTGGATGTATATTTTGCCGTAGGTATCGTCGCGAAAAATATCACCAAAATCGAGCAAGGCAGGATCCTGCTTACCCAACTGCCAAAGTTTGGCCTGTTCTTCCCAATAAGGGAGGTACTTTTGCAAACTCCGGTCATGGGAGGTAAAGATAAAAATACCGTCGCGCCTGAGCATGCGCCGTATTTCCCTCATTGCCTGCAATCTGCCTTCCTTGCCGGGAATTTGCATTAAGCCATTAAAACCGAAGATGCAGGCGTCAAACATGCCATCTTCAAACGGAAGCGCGCGTGCATCACACGTTTTGAACGGAATGTGGTAATCGAGAATATGAGAGAAGTTGCGAGCCCGCTGGATCATCTCCTTGGCAAAGTCGGTGGCCAATAAATGACGAAAACCCAGTTCGTACAGACCAAATGCGATGCGTCCGGCACCGGTTCCCAGTTCTAAAATCCGGTCGGATAGACTGAGATACTTGAGAAAAATCAACTCCTCACTGCGCCAAAGTCCGATATTGGCAGCGGCGCGGGCGTAATGCTCAAGCACCTTGTCGGATTGGAAATAATCCAGGGAATCGGTGTCGGTGACCATGAGTCCTGACTTGGGAATCAAGGCAATTGCGTGCGGCCCATCAAGAAGCGATCGACCTCTCTGGCAGCACCGCGCCCTTCATTGATAGCCCACACAACCAGACTTTGACCACGGCGCATATCGCCAGCGGTAAAGACCCGATCGACGTTGGTGCGGAACTTTCCGTGATCTGCCTTAACGTTGCCACGCCCATCCTTCTCCAGTTGAAGTTGTTCCAAAAGCGTGGTTTCAGGCCCCAGAAAGCCCATGGCCAACAGTACTAATTGCGCCGGTATTACGCGGACAGTGCCTTCAATTTCCTTGGGCGAAAATCTGCCCTGAGCATCTTTGACCCACTCAATGTCGACCACTTCAACACCAGTCAGGTTACCTGAACTATCGCCCACAAACCGGCGTGCGGTGACCAAATAACGACGCGGATCCTCGCCCTGCAAAGCTTTCGCTTCTTCCTGTCCGTAATCCAACTTGTACACCTTAGGCCATTCCGGCCATGGATTGTCGGACGCGCGCTGTTCAGGTGGGCGTGGCAAAATCTCAAGTTGAGTCACACTCTTGCAACCCTGCCGGATTGAAGTGCCGACGCAATCGGTCCCGGTATCACCACCACCGATCACAATCACGTCTTTGCCGGCAGCCGAAATCTGGCGATCGCCGTGAGCTGCGCCATAGTCGAGCAATTTGCTGGTGTTTTCATGCAAGAACTCCATGGCAAAGTGTACCCCTTGCAAGGTGCGCCCTTCGATAGGCAAATTGCGCGCCTGAGTGGCCCCGCCACACAAAACAACCGCATCAAACTCATCCATCAAAGTCCGGGCGGGAAGATCCACGCCAACATGACAATGGGTGACAAACTTGATTCCCTCGGCGGCAAATTGATCCACCCGGCGCTGAACCACAGCTTTATCGAGCTTCATATTTGGAATGCCATACATCAGCAACCCTCCGATCCGGTCCGCACGCTCGTACACGGTGACATTATGTCCGGCTTTGTTCAACTGGTCGGCACAAGACAATCCGGCCGGCCCGGAGCCGACAATTGCGACTTTCTTGTTGGTACGACGCTCGGGAGGATGCGGCGTAATCCACCCTTCCTCCCAGCCCCGGTCAGCAATCGCACATTCGATGTTTTTGATGGTTACCGGTGGTTCGATGATGCCCAAAACGCAAGACCCCTCACAGGGGGCGGGACACACTCTGCCGGTTACTTCGGGCAGATTATTGGTTTTGTGCAAACGCTCCAAAGCTTCCTGCCATAAACCGCGATAGACCAAATCATTCCATTCAGGAATGAGATTGTTAATCGGACATCCCACAGCCAACCCCTTCATGGTGGTGCCCGTGTGACAAAAAGGAGTACCGCATTCCATGCAGCGTGCGCCTTGGTCGCGCAACTTTTTCTCCGGCATGTGCAAGTGGTACTCTTGCCAATCCTTTGATGCGTTCCAGTGGAGTAACGGTCGGACGGTAACTCGCGTTGAAATTCTAAAAATCCTGTTGGTTTTCCCATGATCTTAGTGCGGTTGAAGGGTGATCAGTTTCCGCCGACGCGGGAGACGTCGCGCGCGTTAGCTTCGAATGCTGCCATGATGGCCTCGTCACCGGATAAGCCTGTTTTCGTGACTTCCTCGATGGCGGTGAGCATGCGCTCGTAATCTTTGGGCAACACTTTTTTTGAATTTCGGCATCCTGTTGTCCCAGTCGTCCAGAATGCGGGCGGCAAGTTTTGAACCAGTATAATCGCGGTGTCTTTCAATCATTGCTTTGACATCAGCGATTTCAGTATCCCGGCATTCCACCAGCGAATAGAGATTGACCATTGCCATGTTGCACCGGGTGGCAAAATCCCCTGCCTCATCCATGACATAGGCTATGCCACCTGACATCCCGGCAGCAAAATTGCGGCCGGTGGACCCGAGAACCACAACCTTGCCACCCGTCATGTATTCACAGGCATGGTCCCCTACTCCTTCAACGACGGTGTTTACCCCCGAATTGCGCACGCAGAAACGCTCTCCGGCCATGCCGCGCAAATAAGCTTCACCACCGGTCGCGCCATAAAACGCCACATTGCCGATAATCATGTTTTCTTCGGCGGCAAAGGTAGCCAAAGGCGATGGGTAAATGATAATTTTCCCTCCGGACAAGCCCTTGCCAACATAGTCATTGGCGTCGCCTTCCACTTCGAGGCGCATGCCTTTGGGCACAAAGGCACCGAAACTTTGTCCGGCGGAACCGACAAATTTCAGGTGAATAGTGTCTTCTGGCAGTCCCTCGGCTCCATAGCGTCGGGTTACCTCGCTGCCGAGAATAGTGCCGACAACGCGGTTCACATTCAGGATCGGCATAGTTTCATGCACCTTTTCGCCGCGCTCCAGTGCCGGCTCGCACAATGGCAGCAATTGAGTGATGTCCAAAGAATACTCCAGGCCATGATTTTGACTGATCTTGCGATAAGTACCTACCTTTTTACCGACCTTCGGCTTGGCAAAAATTTTGGAGTAATCCAATCCCCGGGTTTTGAAGTGTTCCAAGGCACGCTTCATCTCCAGGCACTCTGAATGTCCCACCATCTCGTTGATGGTACGAAATCCTAGTTTGGCCATAATTTCGCGCAACTCCTGCGCCACAAACTTCATGAAATTCACCACATTGTTAGGCGAACCCATAAACTTTTTACGCAACTCGGGATTCTGTGTCGCGACACCCACAGGACAAGTGTTTTTGTGGCAGGCTCGCATCATGATACAGCCCAAAGTAACCAATGGAGCAGTGGCAAAACCAAACTCTTCCGCTCCGAGCAAACAGGCAATGGCCACGTCGCGTCCGGTCTTCAACTGTCCATCACACTCAAGATAAACCCGACTGCGCAGATTGTTGAGCAACAAAGTCTGGTTAGTTTCTGCAATTCCTAGTTCCCACGGCACACCGGCGTGCTGGATGCTGGACAGCGGCGAGGCTCCGGTACCACCGTCGTAGCCCGAAATAAGGATCACATCAGCATGGGCTTTGGCAACACCGGAGGCGATGGTACCAACACCCACTTCAGAGACTAACTTGACACTGACCCGCGCATTGCGATTGGCGTTCTTCAAGTCATGGATCAACTCTGACAAATCCTCGATGGAATAAATGTCGTGGTGCGGTGGCGGTGAAATCAACCCCACGCCAGCTGTTGTGCCACGCACCTTGGCGATTTCTGGAAATACCTTGTGTCCAGGCAACTGCCCACCTTCGCCGGGTTTTGCACCCTGGGCCATCTTAATTTGCAACTCCTTGGCATTGACCAGATAATGACTGGTCACGCCGAAACGGCCGCTGGCCACTTGCTTGATCGCACTGTTGCGGGAATCACCGTTGGCATCGGGGGTGAAGCGATCGGGGTCTTCCCCACCTTCGCCCGTGTTGCTGCGTCCACCGATACGGTTCATGGCAATCGCCAGCGCTTCATGGGCTTCCTTTGAAATCGACCCGTACGACATCGCTCCCGTCTTAAAGCGTTTCATGATCTTCTCCACTGGCTCCACTTCCTCAATCGGAATCGCCTTGGCCGGATCGAACTTGAACTGCATCAACCCGCGAATCGTGTACAATTCCTCAGACTGTTCATCGACATGCCGGGAATAGTCACGGAACTTCTGAAAATCACCTTCACGGGTAGCAGCCTGTAACAAGTGAATAGTGCGGGGATTGAAGGTATGGGCCTCGCCGTTGGCCCTCCAGGCATACTTACCCCCGGGATCAAGAGCACCATCATCTTTGCTGTAATTTTCGCGATCCGGGTAAGCGGCCATATGCCGCGCCATCACTTCAGCGGCTATACCGTCCAGATCTATGCCCTCAACCCTGGTAGGTGTCCTGGTGAAATAGCGATCAACCAGGTCTTTTTTCAAACCAACGGCCTCAAATATCTGCGCACCGCAGTAACTCTGAACCGTGGAGATACCCATTTTCGACATGGTTTTCACCACACCTTTGATGCCGGACTTAATGAAATGTTTGACCGCCACACCAAAATCCTCGCTCAGCATGCCGTTGGCAATCATGTCATACAGGCTTTCAAAGGCAAGATACGGATTGACCGCACTTACGCCGTACCCAATCAAACAGGCAAAGTGATGGACTTCGCGAGGCTCACCCGATTCCAGAACCAAGGCACACTTGGTGCGGGTCCCTGAACGTATCAAGTGATGATGTAACCCGGACACGGCCAACAGGGCCGGAATGGGTGCCTTTTCTGCATCCACCGCTCGATCGGACAAAATCAGGATGTTCGCCCCGCCGGCAATAGCCTTGTCAGCCTCGCGATACAGGCGCTCCATGGCACGCTCCAAGCCAATTCCATTGGTGAACGCAGGAAAGAGAATATCGAGTGTGGCACTCTTGAAGCCGGGCAAATCGACGGTCTTCAAACGGGCGAGGTCCTCGTTATCCAAGATCGGATAGTCGAGCTTGATTTGCCGACAGCTTTTGGCGTCCGGATCCAACAGGTTGGCCTCGGAACCAATGTAAGTGACTGTAGAAGTGATAATTTCCTCCCGAATGGAGTCGATCGGAGGATTGGTGACCTGGGCAAAAAGTTGCTTGAAATAGTTGTACAACAACTGGGGTTTCTGCGAGAGCACAGCCAAAGGTGTATCGTTCCCCATTGAACCAATGGGCTCAACGCCGGTTTGCGCCATGGGGCCCAGAATGAAACGCAAATCTTCATAGGTGTAGCCAAAGGCCTTTTGCCTGCGCAGCACTGTCTCGTGTTCAACTCCGGGAACCACTTCCGGCGCGCGCAAGGTTTTCAGGGGGACCAGGTTGTCTTTCAACCACTGGGCATAGGGTTTTGCAGCGGCCAACTCGCGCTTGATCTCCTCATCGTCGATAATGCGCCCCTGCTGCATATCCACCAGAAACATGCGTCCGGGTTGCAAGCGACCTTTCGACTTAACATTGGCTGGCGGTACGTGATCCAATACACCGGCTTCAGACGCCATAATGACATAGTCATCGTGGGTTACATAATAACGCGACGGCCGCAAACCATTGCGGTCCAAAATAGCCCCGACTTTAACCCCATCGGTAAACGCCATCGAGGCCGGTCCATCCCATGGCTCCATCAAACAGGCATGAAATTCATAAAAAGCGCGCTTCTCCGGACTCATCGACTCATGACCGCTCCACGGCTCAGGAATCATCATCAGAATGGAGTGGTGCACAGGCCGACCGGCGAGCGTCATGAACTCCAATACATTGTCAAATTTGGCGGAGTCAGATCCGTCCTCACGGATGATGGGCAACAACTTCTTCAGATCCTCTCCAAATTTGTCGCTGGCAAACAGGGGCTTGATTGGCGGCCATCCAGTTCTCATTACCGCGCAACGTGTTGATTTCGCCGTTGTGCGAAACGTAGCGAAACGGTTGCGCACGCTCCCAACTGGGGAATGTGTTGGTCGAAAACCGGGAATGCACCAGCGCCAGTGCGCTCTTCATGTCGGGGTGGCTGAGATCCGGGTAGTAGGCTGACACCTGAGCCGGGGTTAACATCCCCTTGTAAATAATAGTCCGTGCACTCAAACTGGGAATGTAAAACACATTGCCGGTCTGAGCGTCACTGTAACGCAGTCGGGCAGAACAAATCCTGCGGATCACATAGAGCTTGCGCTCAAAATCCAGATCGTCTTTCAACTCCGCACTTCGCGCAATAAACATTTGCCGGATAACGGGCTCGTAAGCCACTGCGGTCGCTCCAAGGTCAAAATTCCGCGTGAGGACTGTGCGCCAGCCAAGAAAGCTCTGACCGCAATCGCGGACAATTTCTTCAACCGTACGCTCACACTGACGGCGCAGCACAGGGTCGCGCGGCAAAAAAACGAGCCCGGCGGCATACTGCCCGGGCTCAGGTAAATTGTAGATGTTGTTACTGGGCAAGACCGCTTGAAAAAATTCATGCGGCATTTGCAGAAGGATGCCAGCACCGTCTCCGGTATTCGCCTCGCACCCACAAGCGCCACGGTGGTCGAGATTGACCAAAATCTTCAATGCGTCCTGAATGATTTGATGGGAGCGCTTGCCTTTAATATGACATACGAATCCAATACCACAGGAATCTTTTTCGTTCTCGGGATCATAGAGCCCTTGGGACTCTGGCCAACCGGGGCGGGATTTGGGTGCCTTCAACATAGGAAGGCATTTTGAAACATCACTCTCAATTACATGCAATCGAAAATTTAACCCCATATGGAAATCACCCTTAATTCTGTTGAGCAGCGCGTATTAGGAGCACTAATGGAGAAGGCTTTGACAACGCCTGAGTATTATCCGCTAAGTCTGAATTCTCTGACCATTGCATGCAATCAGAAGACCAGCCGAGATCCAGTGACTGAATACACGGAATCGGAAGTTTTGCAGGCTGTGGACAGTTTGCGTGCCCAGGGTTTGGGTATGCGTTTGGACCTCAGTGGTTCCCGTACCCCGAAGTATAAGCACGAGGCCGACGATACCTTTACTCTGGATGCCGCGGAACGTGCATTGATCTGCGTTTTGCTGTTGCGCGGGCCGCAAACAGTTGGGCAATTGCGCCAACGGTCCGAGCGCCTGCACATTTTCGCGACCTCGCCGAAGTTCAAACAACACTGGCCAGCATGCAAAACCGCGCCTACGAACCGCGCTGCATGGTAAAGACCTTGCCCATTCAACCCGGCAGCAAAGAACAGCGGTACATTCACACCTTGGGTCCCGTGGACATTCCACAAACTGAGCAAGATGAGATCCCGCAATCCTCAGCACATAGGTCACACTCAGAAATGGATCGGGATGGTCTCGCAGCTATGCAGGAAGAAATTGTTTCCCTGCGTTCGGAACTGGCTTCCCTGCGCGAGGAATTTGAGGCCTTCCGCGACCAATTCAGTTAAGGCCTTCCGCTCCCTCGCGCTCACTCTCTAAAGGTGAACGTACTGCCCACTGGCAAACCCTCGATGTAAGCTTTGCGCACTGCATCGGATTCCCAATCGTGAATCACCCTAGTCAGGCTGTCCACGTCGAAGCCATTGGCTTGAAGCACGTCCATGTGGCGCTGGAGACGAACTGGATCGAGTTCGACGGATCGGTGCATGATCCAGGCATATTTGCGATTCGGGTGCGCGATGACTGTGCCACCATAGTCTTCATCCAATGCGATGATCAAATACTGTGCCTTGAAGGGCCAAATAAATTGCATGCGCCACTCCGCCTGGGTGTCAGTGTCATAGATGAAACCGGTTGGAGTGAAGGTACGCAGCCGGGCTTGAGGGTCTGACCTGCGAAACTGGTAGGTTGTCGCAATTCGCCCATCGGGTCGCAAATGGTAATGTTCAATGGCATTGACCGCATCGCGATCCACCACCAGTGGCGAGTAATAATGCACATACCAGGTACCCATGAAACGCGGCAGATCAACCGACTCCACGGTAGCCAGCGGTTTGTGCGTGGCACAACCAACCAAGCCAAAACTCAATACAGGGAGAAAAATACGCCAGAGTGAAACTTCCATCGTTAAAGGATGGCTCACAATTCTGCCTTATTCAATTCACAGCGATAGTTTACAACGCTTAAAGCCGTCAGGACCAAAGACAAACCCACCCAGCCTGGGTAAGAACACAGAATTGCATGCGCCCGCGACACGCTCCAGGCGACAATCAGATATCACGATGCGGGAGCGTAGCGGGCAAGAATCTGCGGCCAGGTGCCTGCAAATTCATCCACCAAGTTGGCGAAGGCCCGCGTCTCAGCCTCAAGACGTGCACGATCAGCGGCATCAGCGCTACCCCATGTGGTCGCCGTCAGGGTTTCCTGATGGGTTGCCTCATAAGCTGAATAAACAAACCCGGTCCGGGTATCCAGTAGCAACGCAGAAACGGTTGTAGTCACCGTTATGCGGCGCGTCGGGGAAAACCCGAGCGTAATCGCCGAAAGCGTGGTCGAACGATCGATATCGAAAAATACCGTGTCAAAAGTGTACATCAGCACCAAGTCAGCCTGTAAACGCGCTGCTGCTTGCCTAATCTCCTGATCACTTTGCAAGCTGTCGGGAATCAACATTCGGTTGAGGCCAACTACACCCGCAACCTGAGGAAGGGCGAGCACGCGTTGCAGCTGCTCTGGAGATTCAACTTCACGGGCAGTCACAATTGTATATCTGCCAGTTCCCGCCTGACCTCCATGCTGCCGCAAATTGTGATTTGAGTATCGCGGGGATTGCACCCGCACAAAGGCGATACTGGCCGGGAATGGGTTGCTGGGGCGCGCCGCAAAACCATCCTCAATGGCAGCCGGAGCCAAAGCTGCCAAATCAGCTTTGGGGCCAGGTGGAATATATGTGGTCTCACAACCCACCAGGCCAACCAGAAAACAAACACCCATCCACCGCATCAATCGCTTCATATCTTTATACTGGAGTCTGCGTTCCCAATCTGACAATCCTTTTTGCTGATTTCGCCCAAGATCCATCCATTTCCTCAGTTTCAGGAACCGAATACCACGGGCTGAATCTACTCTACTTTAAATTCAGCCAAACCAGTATTGCCTGCCGCAAAAATATAGGTACCTGCGGGTAATGTTTCAGGAATAGTGACCCAATAAGTGTTGTCGGCGATCAACTCAATCCAACCCTGGAAAGTCGAATCTTGGAAAAACAGAATCCCTGGAGCAATTTCCACCAAAGGAGCTTCACGATTACCGTTCTCCAACCCCCTGGAAGGCGCGACCACTACGTGCGGAATATGGGAAGGCAATCCCCGCGGAAGGTTAATCGCACCGTGGTAGATAAAGTGCAGATCATTACCCTTAAGCACCGGCAGCGGTGCCGAACCATCAAAAACCAAGGCCCCTTGACGTTGGTTATCCGGCCTACGCACTCCTAAAATGCCAGACAAAGCTCCGGTGATAACCTCAGCGGCACCATAGCGCACGCGGCCACCATTGACAGGCAACACTTGAAAACCTGCGTCACTGATAGCATGCGTTCCTACAGGTATGATCCCTGGCAAATGCGGTAGCGGCTTAGAAGTATCCAGATTGACACGCCACCCGTTCATATCAGCGATCATCGCATTATCTGAGACCCCGAAAGAAATTTCCATCTCCCGAACTCTGTCCAGTCGGGTAGCACTGAAAAAAGGATCCGTTGCACCCATTGAGTGGGGGGCGACATTGGTACGCAATACTAACATGCCAGTCTCGGGTTGCAATCTGGCGGCAAAAACACGATAATTGGATACCTTGCTCAAGGCAGCCAAACTGACTACCAAGGTACCTTTTTCAACATCCTGGGAATGCACTCTGAGGCGTACAGGTGTCGTGCGCGTGCGGTCGGCGGAAACGGCCAGGCCATTATACGCTTTGCCGGATTGCAACAGCTCAAGGTACTTTTCCCGTTGTCTTACCCTGTCTGCACGTAATTCTGCTGCGGCATCCACGTCCAGCTTTCGTAAACTAACAGTGAATCCACCGCTGTCCCCGAAAATTAGTCCATCGCCGACGTTGGTTCCTAAAGTGAGCGTTAAGCTTCTGCGGGTCGCAAAAAGACTGTTTTGTGGAGATCCGGGTACAAAATCAGTTCCGTCGAGGCGCAAAGTGAGTGGCTTACCGGAATTGCGCAGATGATTGGCATCCAAGGTTGCCTTGATTTGCCGCGACCACGCCGGATGCTCCCGGTCAGACAAACGCATAACAACAGTTCCATCAATGAGCAGTTGGGTCACTTCGAGCGATACCGCATTTCGTTGCATGCCTTCAGTAGCCAAAACCTCGCCGGTGAAAATACTGTCTTTGGCAAACAATTCACTCAATGCCTTGGCAGGTTCCTGCAGTCTGTCTTTGAGGTCAGCCGCTTCCTCTGGACTCAGCTGACTCAACTCAACGCGCCAACGGTTGTTGGCTGACACCCATTGATTGTCGCTTTGCTTGAGCAAAAACTCCAGGGAGGCATTCATGCCAATGAGCGATCCTGCCCCTTGAAGCCGGTTTTGCGCTGGCGACTGTAACAGTAGCGACACCTCGGCCGCATCATCTCTAGTTAAGACAACACCAGACCAGACCCTGAAATCCGACCAACCTCCCTCCTGGCGCATACTGGCGATGACACGCTTGCCATCCGCTTCTACTGTGTCGATCTGCAGAATTACATCATGGGTGAATCGATCCAATGCACCTGTAACTTGCCCACGATACAAAGCACCGGCACGTATCCATTCAAGGAATTGGGTTAAGCGCTGTTGCCGCAGTAATTGGAGCTCTTGGTCAAACATACCTTGCCCTCGCTCCCAGGAAGCAGCGATTATGGAGTAAGATTCGATCCATTGCTCCAGTCTCTGACGATCATTGGTATCACTCACCACCCAGGCATCAGGATTGAATTCCGCCCTGTACATGCCTTCGGGAAAGTCCTTAGGCTCATTCATCTCAGTCCAAACAAACTCCCATGCTCCCGATGATCTGTTTGCTTCAATTATGGCCTTGAATGCATACGTTGATCCGGCTTCAGCCACTCGTTGTAATAACTGGATTTTGGCTACGTCTGGTGATGGAGCCTTTAACTGTAATAGTTCAAGAATCCGCGGTGCATGCCCACTCCGTAACAAGCGTGCCACAGCTTCCAGCTCCTGCACAGAACCACTGAAATGAGTGTGCAAATAGTTGCGCACATTCACAGGCTGGTACATGTCCTCCGTCAATACAACACGCCCTTCAATCTCAATCAGTACTGTAGTGTCGTTGAGTGCGGTTCTGATGATACGATTCATACTGACCCCAAGCTTATCTTCAGCCAACTCATTAACCACAAAAGTTCGAACCAAAGATTCCCGGGGCAGCTTGTCTGCCTGTAAGAATAGACTGTAGCCCAGTATCCCGGCAACGATAACCATCGGCAGAACAAAAAAAAGCTGCCTTGAGTCCTCGCCCCATGGGCTCACGCTCGCTAATTTGCGGCGGCGGTGGCGGTGGAAATGACGGCGGGGGAGGCGGAGGAGCGGGCGGATTTGGTCTGGTGGTCATGACATCAATCCTTTCGCAGTTTGTCCAATTTCCCGGGAATGGAAACGATCGACTTTATGATGTCGATGATCAGATACATGATCATGAAATAGAAGTAGGCCAACAGCGGAAAAAAGGCCCCGATAAGCGCCAGAATTGCTCCGCCAACAACCACCATGGCACCACCCACCGGGAGAAAAGATTCCAACCCTCTGGTTGCGTCCGGATTAACCAAAACCACCAGCACAGTGACTATTTGCAGCACGCCGCCGAAAATAGTCAGCGCGCCAAATCCGATCGGAGCAAGGTACAATTTGAGCTTCAAAAAATAACTTAATAGGCAAACTGCATTCTCACCAGGACCGGTTGCTTCGTCCACATCCATGGCAAGTTGCGACAAATGAAAACTCGCAGCTGCAACACACCCATAAACGATCAGAGCCAATATCGCCAAAAAAAGGCCCATAAGACCTAAGCCACCTGCAGCTATCGCTACCGCAGAAATAGACAGGAACAACAATACTGCCACTAGCATGAATACCAGCCCAAGTATATCATAAATAGCCGTTGTTGAAGTACGGGTTTTTGTGGCCTTCAACATAACCTCACACGATCCAATAAATCGATTCGCGGAAAACTGCGCGATCGCCAATAAAATCACCAAAACAATTGATCCCGCCAATACAGCACCACCTCCGTTGGGAATGCGGATAGCTGCAACAATACCACCCAATACCGCAGCTCCCGCCGTCAGCAAAATTGACATTTGTCCATATCTTACCCCAAACATCCTGATATTGGCAACCAAGTCAGGACTCAACAACCGTTTGGATAACGCCAGCACCCATTCTATCACATTGCCCAACAAGGATTCCCAATTCCCTGATACACCCGCCTTAGCCCGGTTGGGTAGTTCAGGAGCCAACCCTGCAAATTCAGGCAAATTTCTCAGAGGCTTCCACTGGCTCGAACCTTCAGGAACCACTTGGCTACTCCAATGTATCTCACCTGCAGCCAGCAATCTCTTCAATTCCTCGATTGAAACCGGCCCAGCCGTTTCGTTTGCCTGGTTTACATAATAATAGCTCATGGTATCCTCGCTCATTTTGGGGTTCATATTTTTTACCAAAATGATCCTGACAAAGGAGAGCACGGCGAGCAATACTACTCCGCTAAAGGGTTTTTTGTTAAAACCATGAGTTATGTATTCCATTAGAGCACCTAAAGCCCTGGTATCATTGGCAGCCTGATGCGACGATTCGAGGGTATGCGTTCCGCTGGTGGTAATTTTGAAAAACCGGCGAGAGAGCGACCCTGGGCGACGCGTGCATGCAGCGCAGCGATATGATTTGCCAATTGAGACCATTGCGTACCATATTGGCGGACACTTCATGAATACAAGTTTGCACAAAGAATGCCTGCCGGACAGCACTGGACATTTTGGCCCATATGGCGGTCGATATGTACCTGAAACCCTGATGACCGCATTGCAGGAACTGGAAAGCGCCTACCGCGCAGCGCAAGAAGATCCTGAATATCGCCGCGAGCTGGATTGGTATTTACGCCATTATGCCGGCAGACCAACAGGGTTGTATTACGCCGAAAACTTGAGTCGCGAACTGAATGGTGCCAAAGTTTATCTCAAACGTGAGGATCTGCTGCACACGGGTGCCCACAAGATCAACAATGCGATTGGCCAGGTGTTGCTGGCCCGCAGATTGGGCAAAAAGCGCATCATTGCGGAAACCGGTGCCGGGCAGCACGGTGTGGCTACCGCCACGGTGTGTGCCAAGTTTGGACTCGAATGCGTTATTTACATGGGGGCAGTCGATATGGAGCGACAGGCGCTGAATGTGTTCCGCATGCGTTTGTGCGGGGCGGAGGTCAGGCCTGTAACTTCCGGCCAAAAGACGCTCAAGGATGCGGTGAATGAGGCCATGCGTGATTGGGTCACCAACGTGCGCACAACCCATTACGTATTAGGCTCGGCTTTGGGTTCCCATCCATTTCCGATGATGGTCCGCGACTACCATAAAATTATCGGACAGGAAGTAAGAAAACAAATTCTTGAAGCTGAAGGGCGCTTGCCAGATGAACTGGCCGCATGCGTGGGAGGTGGTAGCAATGCCATCGGCCTGTTTTATGATTTCCTGGACGAACCAAACGTACGACTGGTAGGCATTGAAGCAGGCGGCCATGGCATTGTACGCGGCGGCCATGCGGCGCGTTTTTCCGGTGGTCGCATGGGCGTTTTACAGGGATGCAAAACCTATATTTTGCAGGATGGTGATGGTCAGATTGAGCTGACGCATTCCATCTCTGCTGGTCTGGATTATGCAGCAATTGGTCCGGAACATGCCTTCTACCGCGACCGCGGTCGTATTGAATACGCTTACGCAACTGACGAAGATGTACTGGCGGCCTTCCGTGTGCTGTGCCGTACGGAGGGCATTTTGCCGGCATTGGAGAGCACGCACGCCATAGCTTATGCCTTGAAGCGAGCCCCGGAAATGCGCAAAGACCAAATTCTTGTCGTGAATTTGAGTGGTCGGGGTGACAAAGACGTACAGCAAATCGAAAAAAATGTTGGGCGCAGCGGTGCAGGAAGGGAAACAAGAATGAAGTCTATGACAGGATTCGGTAAAGCAGCCGGACAATTCGAGGGCTGTGGCTTTGCCATTGAATTAAACAGCGTGAATAGGCGTAATCTGGAAACTTCGTTTTCCCTGCCCCGCGATTGGCAATTTCTCGAGCGACCCTTTGCTGAAAACATTCGCAAGCACATTAAACGAGGCAAGATCCATGTATCGCTGCGACTGGACTCCGCGCAAAGTCAATCGCCTGTGTTAAGCTGGGATGCAGTGGCCCTGAATAAATCGTTGGAATCTCTGCAAGCGCAGGCATTGGCAGCAGGTGCTGCGTGGCAACCCGACGCCAGTCTGTTGCTGCAATTGGCCATGCTGCATCGCTGTGATGGCTCGCAAACCGACACTGAGGCTCTCGAGCGCATGGTTATGCCTGTTTTTGAGCAAGCGGTACAGTCACTGGAATCCATGCGTTGCACCGAAGGCAACGCCCTGGCAACAGATCTGTTGCAACGCGTTCAAGCCATTGAAAATGCGTGCGCGCAAATTGCAGTATTGAGCGCGGACCTCGTCGAGCTTCAACGCCAGGCACTCATGCAACGATTGCGCACCGCCGGAATTGAACTGAATCTCGATGATGAGCGTCTATTGAAGGAGCTGGCATTTTTTGCCGACAAATCCGACATCGCGGAAGAGTTGACGAGGTTGCAGAGCCACATTGAGCAAATTAAAGGGGTCATTGACAGTCAGGAGGAATTGCAAGGGCGCAAACTGGAGTTTATTTTGCAGGAAATTCATCGCGAAGTGAATACCATCGGGTCCAAATCCGTCCGTGTCGAAGTCACCCGACTGGTAATCGATTGTAAAAATGAAATTGAGCGTATTCGTGAGCAGGTTCAAAATATTGAGTAGTGTACTTCTGTTCTCCATCATCCTGGCAAAGGGGATGGTGGGATCTGATGTGATCGAATTCAATAATGGCGACTTGCTACACGGCTCATTGGTCGATGAGGACGATCTTTATTTTTACTTTGAGTCCGATAACCTCGGCACTCTGCGGATTGAACGGGCAGCAGTGGCAACTCTGCAGTTGCGTTTGGATCCTGAGGGTGGAGAAGCAAGCATCGGCTTGATGATTGAAACTCCGGTTGTTGCCGACGAGGAAATCGTAGAACCTACGCAGGAGGAGCCACAGGATCCGGTCATTCTGGATAGAGTAGCCACCCCGGTAGTTACACTCTACCGCCATACCTTCGATCCTTTGCTCAACTCCTTTTCATTTTTGATTGATTGGTTCAATCGTTATTATCCTTGAGTCACTGGAACAATCGGCTGGATATAGGATTGGCTTTTCAAAGTGGTGACCTGGACAAGGTCGATTACAACTTTAACTTCCGCACTGAACTACGGGAATCCGAGCGCCCTGCTTCCTACCTGTACACCTTCAGACGGGATTATGGCTGGCAACGCAATCAGGCGGGCCAAAGCACGGTAATCCGCGATAGAATCAATTCCACCTTCCGTTTTCGCTACACCACTGCCGAACGCTTTTTCTTCCAAACCTTCACCCAGTATGATCGGCGCGTGGTTCAGGGCATCCGACACGACCTGGAGCAAAGCGCAGGATTGGGATATCGTTATCTGCGCAGCCCAGTTGGACCGGCACCATTACCCCTTCTATCGGTGTGCGCTATCGCAAATTCCATGCCAGCCCGGACGACAGCAACCTATCCCTTAGTTTGCTGCAAGACCTGACGTATCAGGTAAATACCAGATTGCGCCTGAGCGAACAATTGACCCTGGCCATCGATCCCACAAACACCGATGACTTCACAGCCAACTTGCAAACAGCCATGGAAAATAGCTCACAGAACGGGTGTGGCTAAACTTGCGCTATGAATTTCTCTATAACGGCAGCCTTCCGGTGGGCGTGCAACCCACACAACACACTGTGACAATGGGCTTGGGAACCCAGTTTTAGGCCGGGTCAATGCAACCAATTCAAGCCCCACAACTCTAGCAGGCCGGCAAAACTGTCGCCCTCAAAATTGTTGGTGATAACCTTGCCCCCGATAGGCACAATCAGAGAGCGACTGCTCGCCTCACCCGCCAATTCAAGCCGCACCGTTACGCCTCCATCTGCCATTCGCTCCAGTAAAATGGCAGAACGCGACAAGCGAATGCCACCTTGAAGTGCCTCAAGTATTTGCGCGCGCAATGCGGGCGACCCGCCGATCATTCCAACCCACTCGCGCAACAGAGCCTCATCGGTGACAGAAAAGTGGGCTGCCGTATTCGGTTCCATTTGCAGGGAAGCACCGAGAATTTTTAGCCGCCCCTGATCGTAACCAAAGGAGGCAGTTCCGGCAAAACTACCGCGCATGGCAAACTGCTGGGGAGGCATGACCTCCATCCAATGAGCGATGTCCACGGCATTCAATGCCACTTTAAACTCTACCGGTTCACCGGCGCGCCAATCCACTGGCCCCACACGAACGATGCCGTTCTCGCCTCTGAACTCGGCAGTCAGACCTACAATAGACTGAATACCTGGTATCCAGGCCCCTTGCGTCTTCATTTGTCCGCGCACTGAAAATGGTCCCTCTTCGTGTATGGCACCTGTCAGTTTTAAGGATCCGTCCGTCCGCAACTGCCACGTACCCTGCTCCATACTCATGTCAAAACGATCCATGGTTACCGAGGCATCCATGGCAGCCCCACTCAATTGCATGGGCGAGATTTGAAACTGACCCTTCATCGGGCTGATTTGCCAATCCACTCCAAATGCGGCGGCCTGCCAATCCATCCACGTCAAGGAGGTGATCTCCAGCAGTCCTGATGTCTGTTGCCAACCTTGATCATCAACAACCAGGGCCAAACCCGCTTTTTCCACATCAAGAAAAAGTCCATGTTCCATGGACTGCAGTGTCAGCCCTTCAGTTTGTATGACAGTGGCTGCCCGTGCTGCCCCACCTTTGGCAACGTCGGCAACTATCTCAAGGGAAAGATTGTGCCAGGACAACGGATCATCGTAAACTTGTCGCACCCAATACACCGACTCTGAGAAAGCCGGTTGTGCGGATAAGAAAAGTTCAATGGTATCGCCGCCATTGTAGCGTGCCCTTGCATCCAACTGACTCAAAGTCGTTTCCAAGGATGTGGCCAAATTCCAAAGTTTCCCGGAGCGGGAAAAATCCAGATTCCAGTCCCCACTCACCGAGTATCCGTCGAGATTGAGTGAAAATCCGGTGGAGTGAACGGTAACCTGTTCGACGGGCAACTCAGAGGCCTGTAACGCCGCACTGTGCAAGGTCGATATCAAATCCTGCAGCGCCGCAACCGTCTCGCCTGCAGGTGCAAGCGTAGGTAACAGTAGCCAGGGCAGAGTCAGCAATGACTTAACGTAACTCTGCCGGCGGACTGAAGAAACTATCAAACATGCCGACATTAGTATCTATCCGTTCCAAGCGAATCTCGGTTTCATGCCCGTCAGCGCGGACTTGCAAGGCTGAACGCGCATACCAAACGCCCTCATGTTGAAAGTAGTCGCCCAGTGTTGTGCGGGAGCGCAATTCCCTCGATTCGGGATCCAGGGAATCAATGCGTATTTCGCGCCAGTTTCTGGCATCCAGAAATACTCTGCGGATGTTTTGCCCATAAAGCATTTCTATAACGTAACAGGTAACACGGTCAATGCGTTCGGTGCCTATCAAGCGCACTCCTGTGACCAACGGACTGTTGGTGTAGGCAAGCATCAAGGGCGAATCAAAGGCAGCATCTTCAGTGAAATATACAGCCTCATCACCATCCACCACATTGACCTGCCGACCAAAATTAGTGCGAATAGTGCGCCACACAGTGGTGCCATCAAAACCAATTTCCAACGATCTGTCGGGCATGCGCATGGAAACCCGTTTAAATTCAGGGCGCTTGCGAAACAAAATGATTTCTGCCGGCTGGTCCATGCCAGTGGTGAAAATCGTCCCGGAAACGCGCACACTCAGGATCCGTTGCAGGTTTTCCAAACCGCCATTGGCCGTTACGTAATGGGAGAGAATATCCTGCAGATCCCGCAGCAATATCTGATCCTCGCGTTCCTGCGCGTGGGCAAGGCCAGCTTGAACCAAAAGCGCGAAAATCAAAATTAAACGGCAGAATCTTGCAATCATGACAGTGGATTTAGACCAGATCAGGGTTTGAGTAAAGCACGGATGCGCTGTAAAGCTTCCTCAACGTTGGCGCGGCTGTTAAATGCACTCAATCGAACATGGCCTTCGCCACATTTGCCGAATCCGGCTCCCGGTGTGCAAACAACGCCAGCTGACTGCAGCAGTCGGTCGAAAAACTCCCATGACGAAGCTCCGGTTTGAATCCAGACATAAGGTGCATTGTCTCCGCCCACACAGGCATAGCCCAAACTTTCCATGGTTGTGCGAATAAGTGCCGCATTGGCCATGTATAAGTCAATCAAAGTGGCAACTTGGGCACGACCAGCATCGCTATATATAGCTGCCGCGGCCTTTTGCACCGGATAGGAAACACCATTGAATTTGGTGGTGTGACGACGATTCCAGAGTTTATGAACCAACACAGCCTCCCCTGCTCCATCATAGGCCTTCAGCTCTTTTGGCACCACAGTGAAGGCGCAGCGCGTACCAGTGAAACCGGCATTCTTGGAAAAGCTGCGGAATTCAATTGCGCATTCCCTGGCACCGGGAATCTCAAAAATGCTGCGCGGAATCTGCGGGTCGCGGATGAACGCCCAATAGGCGGCATCGTACAAAATAATTGCCCTGCGACTAAGCGCGTACTCCACCCAGGCTTGCAATTGCTCCCTGGTAGCCACTGCACCCGTCGGATTGTTTGGGAAACACAAATAAATCAAATCCACATCACCCTCTGGCAAGGCTGGCACATACCCATTCTCAGGGGTACATTCCAGATAAGTCAGCCCCTCATAACGACCTTGCACAAATGTCCCGGTGCGGCCGGCCATCACGTTGGTATCAACATACACTGGATAAACTGGATCAGGAACAGCGACGCGATTGTTGAGACCAAAAATTTCCTGGATATTTCCGGTATCACATTTAGCTCCATCACTGACAAAGATCTCGTCTGCGGCAATATCGCAGCCAAGCGATTGGTATTCATTGAGCGCTATGGCCGAGCGCAGGAAATCGTACCCCTGCTCGGGACCGTAGCCGCGAAATGAAGTGCGTGCACCCATTTCATCGATTGCGGCATGAAAGGCTTCCAAACAGGCCGCTGGCAAGGGTTCGGTTACATCGCCGATGCCCATGCGAATGAGCTTTTTATCGGGATTGGCAGCCTGGTAGGCATTAACCCGCTTGGCAATGTCACTAAACAGGTACGAGGCCTGCAATTTAAGGTAATGTTCGTTGATCTGAATCATAGGAAATTCAAGGCATTCTCCAAAGGAAACTTTCGTGCGAATCCAACACCGTACCGCCCTCGCCGAGCAGGTCAATCTTCCAAGCGAGAGGTCTGACACCGCGCACAGGTTCATCCGTGCCAGTGAGTCCGAGCAACAGTTCGCGACCGGAAGGTGCCCCCTCCAACTCAAAAATGATAACAGTAATGTCTTTCGCATTGGAGGGAATCCAACTCAGCCGAACAGCCCTGACCTCCGCCGGGGCACTTAATTCCAACACAAAATAGAGCCCGTTCTTGGCTTCAGGGGTGGTGCGTACTACCATCTGCTTTCGCGGGTGGTGCTCTATCCCACTGAAGTATTCACGAATACTGGCAAAATCCTCAACCTGCATCCTTTGATAAAAAGCGTTCTGGATGGTTGCCCCAAAGGCACCATTCAGGGAGAACAACCACAACGCGCTGAAAAGCAGACACCGGAACCCACTGCTATTGCAATTCATCATCATGACAACAGTAGTGCACAACCCGAGCTGCCACTCCAGCTGAATCTTGCATAAACCTGGATCTTGTATTTTGTGCTCCTATGGCATTTCCACTGGTAACCGGCTCTACCCTGCCGATTATGTATCGCGAGGCCGCTCGCATCTTTGGTGAGTTGCCTGCATTTGCCACCCGCAAAGCCACTTTGGAATGGACCCCGGTCAGCTTCAAAAAGCTATATCAGGATGGCTGTGCGCTCGCGGCCGCATTGATTGATATGGGCGTTGACAAGCAGGAACATGTGGGACTGCTGGCCGACAACCGCTTTGAGTGGATCTTGTGTGATTACGTTATCCAACTGTGTGGGGCTGCCGACGTCCCCAGAGGCACTGACATCAATGATGAAGAGATGGTGTACATTCTGTCACACGCCGGGGTTAAAGTCTGCTTTGTCGAAACTTCAGCAATGGCTGAACGATTGATCGCCCAAGCAGCGCGTTTGCCAAAGCTGAAGGTAATCTCTATCATGCATGGACCCGCCGCAGCGGATAGCCTTGGCCAAACCGCACACAGCTCATTGCGCGTGACTGCACTACACAACCTGGTGCAACGGGGATACGCGCTCGGGGAGGCCGGATTAACCAGCGTCAGTGAGCGCTCGGAATCTGTAACTCCGGATGACCTGTTTACCTTGATTTACACCTCAGGCACCACCGGAACCCCCAAGGGCGTGATGCTGACTCATGCCAACATCATGTCGCAAATCAGTGCCATCGATATCGGCATCGATTGCACCGACCGGGTGCTTTCCCTGCTTCCTGTGTGGCATGTTTATGAACGGGTTTTTGAAATGATCGCCATTAGCAGGGGGTGCTGTACCTATTACAGTAGCCCGCGCCATCTGGCCGAGGATCTGCAAAATGTACAACCTACCTTCATGGGCTCGGCCCCAAGATTATGGGAAAGCCTGCATCAACGCATCCTTAAATCCGTTCACTCATCCCACCCCGTCCGTCGGGCTTTGTTCCACACCGCCTATTTCCTGGCACATTACTATAAAGAATCGGTCTTTTTTTCTGTTCGGTAAAGACCTGCAATTGCGGCCACAAAATCCCGCAATCCGCACCGTTTTGTCCATCTATCACGCAGCGCGTTGGCTACTCTTGCTCCCCTGGTATGGATTTTTCAATGCTGCGGTCCTGGAACGCCTGCGCATGGTAGTCGGTGGTTCATTCAAAGGCTCTGTTTCCGGGGGCGGTGCTTTGCCGACAGCAGTGGACAGATTTTTCAACTATTTAGGTATTCCGGTACTCGAAGGATACGGATTGACAGAGACCTCACCAGTACTGGCAGTGCGCACTCCGGGTAAACTGGTTATCGGTACGGTGGGACCTTTGCTCGCGGATACTGAGGTTAGAATCGTGGATCCCGAAAACAATGCGATACTCTACCCAGACAGTACGGTACCCGATCTTGGCTGCGGCAGGCAGGGGGAAATCCAGGTCAAAGGACCCCAAGTCATGAAAGGCTATTACCACAATGACTCAGCCACCGAACAAGCGTTCAGTGAGGGTTGGTTTCGCACCGGAGATCTGGGTTTGGTAACCTGGAATCATTGTCTGAAAATAGTCGGTCGCTGCAAAGATACCATTGTATTGTCTTCCGGTGAAAATGTTGAACCGCTGCCCATTGAAAACACCCTCCAACAAAGCGCTTTGATCGAGCACATCATGCTGGTGGGTCAAGATAAGAAATTTATCGGCGCGCTCATCGTTCCAGCCAAAGATACCACTGCCGATCTTGATCAGGAAACACTGCATCAGGCCCTGGCAGCAGAACTTCGCACAAAAATTTCCCCTGCCCGGGGTTATAAAAAAATACGAGTTGATCCACGCTTTCCGCGTAGTGCCAGAGACCTTCACCGTAGGCAAAGAATTAACCAACCTGCTGAAATTGCGCCGCAATGTCATTGCCAGACAATACGCCCACTTGATCGAGGAAATGTATCATGGACATTGATCGTCAACTACTCAACACCGGCGATCAGGCCTTGTTGGCCCTGATGATTGTAATCATCATGTTCGGAATGGGTGCCAGCCTCACTACCGGCGATTTCCGCGAAGCTCTCAGGCGCCCAAAAGGGATCGTAATAGGATTTCTGTCGCAGTTCGGCTGGATGCCATTGATCGCACTCGGACTCGCGCTTGTGTTGCAACTGCCGCCAGAGCAGGCGATTGCACTTATCTTGATTGGCTGCCTGCCAGGAGGAACCACTTCCAATATGTTCGCCTATTTTGCCCGCGGATCTGTCGCCTTGAGCATTTCCATGACTGCGGCCTCTACTGTTTTGGCCCTGATTATGATGCCGCTGTTGCTGGACTTGTATGCCTCCAATTTCGCCGCCCGCATGGGTGAATTTGACCCTTTGGCAGATGGTGCGGCAGGCATGGTTATTCCCTATGGCAATATCGTGGTTTCCCTTTTTCTGGTGCTAGTACCGGTAGCAGCCGGGATGGTGTTGCGCAGAGTGTCCCCCGGATGGGCCAAAACGGCTGAGGATACCGCCGGATTCACAGCCATTATCGTTATTCTATTTCTCCTGGGTTCCGTGACTCTACGCCATGGCAGTCTGTTCTTACAGACACCTTGGACACTTTACTTCGCAGCTATCAGCGTCAGCCTGATAGGCTTCGCTCTCGGCTACGCATCTGCCTCAGCCTGGAGAATGCGCCGCCGCGAGTGCCGCGCTATCAGTCTGGAAACAGGTATCCAAAATGGCCCTATTGCCCTTGCAGTGATCTTGCTGAGTTTCGATGAACCGGTGCGCAGTCAGATGTTGTGGTTACCCATTCTGTATTCCACTTTTGTGGTGCTCACTTCATCCATCATCACCTTGATTTTCCGCCGCATCGGACGCATCGATGATGCCATTTACTGCAACAATCGCGTCCATATGAGGTTGTTTGGTGACAAGTACCAAACGCACTACCCACAGGAAGTAGGCAAACTACAACGCTGAACAGCTGAACCTATGTCTGGTTTGTTTCACCGCATACAATCGATGATAGCTTTGGCGTTGCTTCTGGTGATGGCTGAAGCGAGGAGCGCTGTTTCCGAATCCTTCTTGCAAAGCCATCAGGATCGGCTTGACCGTTTGTTCACTCAATTGGATGCTTCGCATCCTGTCATGGCCAGGGTTCAGGCAAATTGGTCCACCGGACAACGCCAGGCCGCCGCACAACAGTTGCTCGATTATTTCTCCCAACGTGAACCATCCGACCTCTTATTACGCGAGACGCAGCCACCACCCAATTTCATGCAAATCGCTGCGGACGCTCTGGAAGACATTTTTACCTTACAGAATGTGCGCGCAGCCCAACCTCGCCGAGCCGATGGCTCGATGGATTGGAACTACCGCGGGCCACGCAACGACAAAGAATGGGCATGGATGCTCAACCGCCACGGGCATTTCATCTCGATGATTCATGCCTGGCAAGCCACCGGAGACACCCGTTACATTGAGAAGGTGGACTCCGATTTGTATGATTGGCTGAACCAACACTCATTCCCCGGTCGTCTCACTTTCAGCCCGGCATGGCGGGCGCTGGAGGCCGCAAGGCGTATTCTTCACTCTTGGAATTTGGTGTTTTTCAGCCTGCGCGACCAACCTGGATTTCGTGCGGAAACACGGCTCTTGATGTTGGCTTCGCTACTGGAACATGGAGACAATTTGCGCAATCACGCCTCCTTCTGGGGCGGCAATCATTTGTTGACTGAAAAAACGGCCTTGGCGCTGCTCTCCGTAGGTTGGCCGGAACTGGCACCCAGCAGAGAATGGCTCAGCTACTCAGTGAGGGTCACTAAGGCAGAATTGTCGCGCCAGGTTTATCCAGATGGCGCTTATCAGGAATTGAGCAACCATTATCAGCGTGTGGTGGCACGCAATGCACTGTACTTTCTCCAACTCGTTAAGGCATCTCCGTACTATGATCCTGACTTCGAACTGGAGCAACGCGTGGAGGCTCTGTGGAACTACATCGCCTACGTCATGCGACCCGACGGTTATGGCCCACTCAACAATGCCGGCGACTTGGAACACAATCGCACTCTGCTGGGTGAAGCACTCAACACCTTTGACCGTCCCGATTGGAATTTCCTCGCCCGGATGGGTTCTGGTCAGGTTCCAGTACATACACCCAGTATTTTTTTCCCATGGGCTGGTCACGCCATTAGCCGCGATGACTGGGAACAAAATCATCATTGGTCCTTCTTTAACATCGGCCCCCATGGAACAGCACACCAACACGAGGATAATCTGCACCTGAGCGTTTTTTGCTGCTGGTAAGCTGCTGCTTGGTGATGCCGGACGCTACACCTACGCTCCAGGCCCGTGGCGCAATTTTTTCAAGGGTCCGGAATCACACAATGTGTTGCTTCTGGACGGTCGGGCAACCCGACCTCAACGTCTGCGCACGAGAACGCCTTTGAATCGGCGCGCAGAAATTCATGAATCGTACGACGTGTTCTCTGGAGTGGCCACCTTCCCGGCCAGAGGCTTGCGAGGCCCTTCCTATCATCAGCGTACAGTCTATTACCAAAGAGGCGCTTTTTGGCTGGTAATCGACCGGGTTTTGACCTCAGGCAACAGAAAACTAAGCGCACACTGGCAGTTCGGCCCCGAGGTAAACACGGAATCCAGCAGGAATTTTTTGCAACTATGGCACTCTTTTCCAACAACCTACGTTCCGGGCCCTCAACAGTTATTCGGCTCAGAGTCTCCCATCGCAGGCTGGAAGAGCCCAAATTATAATGTGCGTATTCCGGTACTGCAGGAACGCTACCAGATAAACATTCGCGGCACTACCACCTTGGTTTGGGTCATCGCCGAAAATGTACCAACGCTCCTCCCACAACTGGAACTGATCCAACTGGATAACACCGGATTGCGCGTACTATGGCATGCACCCGATGGAATTCATACCATAGACATCGATCTCTAGCGCGACCAACGTACGCCGAAGTACACTGCCCAGTCGCGGTATTCATTGTACACCGGACGAGTAGTACGGTCCCGCAGATAGGAACGGTCGGGAGCATCCAAAACATTGATGAATTCACTGTACACTGAGAATCCATTGCGGAAATCATAGCTGATCGATACGTCCAACTGGCCCAGAGAATCCACAAATCGGTCAAGGCGCGGATCTTCGTCGATCCCGTTGAAAGCCAAATAGGCATCACGCCAATTGTAGGCCACACGGGCATTCCATCCCCTCTTGAAATAGCCAATTCCCAGGTTGTAAAAGAACTCCACCTGACCAAACAGAGGTGTCTTGAATCCATCCCGACCAGGCAAACCGGTATCTACGTCCGACTCAATGTATGTCAGATTTCCGAACAATTCCAGCCCGGAGAAAACACCCGGCAGGAACTCCAGAGGCGTATTGAAACTCAGTTCAAAACCATACACATCAGCCCCACGGGCATTGCGAAACTCAGCAATATCATACTGCACCCCAGGCATACCTCCTTCAAATTCCGATCCATCCTGTGTGAAACTCAGGCGATATATGTTGTCATACATCTTTTTATAGAAAACGCCCGTACCAATCCTGCCGACACTGCCAAAGTAGTAATCAACCATCAAGTCGAGGTTGTGAGACCGCGTAGGTTTCAAGTCGGCACGACCACGCGTCACCGTCAAATCAAACTGGTCGATGCGCCCGGACGGATTCAACTGACGGTAGGAAGCTCGCTGTAGAGAGGTGGAATAGGCGGCACGCACCACGAAGTCATCATTGACGTCGTACCTCGCATGCAAATGAGGGAACAAGTTGGTATAACTGTTCTCGCCGCGCACCGGAATCGCTTCAGTGAATATAAAGTCTTCGTTGACCGTGCCACTAAAGGTATCCACTCCAACCCGTGTGTGTTCCAATCTCACCCCACTCATCAGCGTCCATGCTCCGCGCACAGTTTGCGCCATCAGGTAACTGCTGTAAATGCGTTCTTGCAATTTGTAGCTGCCTGCAAGGCTGCGATTCACTGAATCCAGTTCTCCATCCGCGCTGAAACGCAATTCACCGGTTGACAACAAATGATCCACAACCTGACGAGTCCGCGCTGGATCAATGAAAAATCCATACTCGTAGCGGTTGCGCACACTGCGGGGTGTACCGTAGTTGGCAAATACCGGTGCCCCGCCATCGGGCGCTTCGTCTAACCACCAGGTTGGCAGCCGTTCCGCCGTAAACGAATCATAAAAGCGATCCACGGTCACATAATCCCGCGTGCGAAAACGATACTGGCCCCCCAAACTGCAGAAAAAGTTCTCCCGCCATCCATTTCCCACTTCAAGTCTGTGCCCACAATCCATTCATCGTCCGTTATAAAGCGGGTACCCAAATCAATCTGATTCACTCCAAATTGCGCCGGATCCAGTCTGTTCACTTCAGTGCCAACCCTGGGAAAATAAAGATCCGAACCATCCAAACGATAGGTATTGTCTCCAAACCCACTGCGGAATAATACCGCAATATCACGGTTGGGGTCACCATCAAACTCACCTCTCTGAAATCCTGCCAGCAGATTCAATTGCAGGTCACCAAAGGTATGCTTTGACTGCAATCGCGCCGTGTAATGATTCTGATCTTCATAAAAATCACGGATCTGCCTCATCACGCGATTGTCTGAAGTAAACTCCGTTATGGTATCGCCTTCAACTTCAATCGCCGCTGATCGATTCCAAAATCTGAAATCCCGGTCAAACCGGATTTCCTGACGTTGACGTCCACGGCGGGATTCGCGGTTCGACCAATTCAGTACCAGCTGATATTCAGCATCATCACTGGGACGAAAATCAAGAACCGTGTTAACTCCCAGATTGTCGACCTTGTCAAAGAACTCCTGTAACACAACTCCAGTTGGCACCAACAAACCTTCATAGGCCTCGCCCATCGGATGATTTCGACTGTTGATTACCGTGGTAAATCCCCGGGTGTCCACTGACTGGGAAGCAAAGGGCACAGCACGAGTCGTGACGCTCAAACTCAAACCCACAGTCCTGTCTTCATTCAAGAAGTCAGAATAACCAAAACTGCCATCGTAACCCCAGGCGCTGAGGTAAAATCCACTGCCATATCTGTCTATCAGCCGATTGTAATAACCTCCGGCTTGTGCCGATAAAAACCTGCCATCCCGGTCAAATGCACTGCGCGACCTGATGGTTATCAACCCTCCTATTGAATCAGCGTTATCACTTGGACGCAGCGTTTTCGTCACTTCGATACTGTCTGCTGTACGCGTGCTGATGACATCCAATGGAACCGATCGACTGGCCCCATCAAAGTTGGACACCGTCACCGGCACACCATCCAAACTCACTGAATTAAAATCAGAATTCAACCCGCGCACTGTCACATAACGCGCCTCTCCTTGCCCGGGCCCTCTCTCAATTGTAATACCAGCCAACCTGCGCACCGCATCCGCCAGCGTTTTGTCCGGAAAATTGCCCAGTGCATCCGCTGAAACAATGTCGGCTATATTTTGCTGCGCTCGTTGGCGCGCCATAGCCCGCTCGGTAGCAGTGGGTCCCGACGTCACAACAAATTCACCCAAGTCAATCACATCATCGCCTCCCAAAGCCAAACGCACCGAAGTTTCCTCGCCAGCTCCCAAGCGCACTCTCAACGTCGCCGGCGGCTGTCCGGGAAACTGGGCACTAATGGTGTATTCACCCGCCGGCAGTCCTCTGAATACAAACCGTCCCGACCGGTCCGTAGTGGTGCGCAGATCTAACTCCGCCAACCTGACTGTAGCTCCTTCCAGATTCAAATTGCTCACGGTCTCCACGACAGTTCCACGGACAGTCGCTGATTCCTGCGCAAAAACACCGTTCACTAGGACGGTCAGGGCCAGCAATAAATAGCCCCATGTACGGATCTTGGATATTTCAATCATAATAGCATTGGTTAACTGTGAGACAGCAGCAAGTGTGCTATTATAACGATTGCCGGATCGATATTCATACAACTTTGGTTGCAATCACTGCACTGGATGAGGTTGAACCATCAGATTCCCGAACGATGGCTCCTTTCAGATCAGGCAATGACCAACGCTGTTTGTACCACTACTGGCTCCAAGGGCCGGTATCAGGGATAGAGTCCATGCCTGCAGCGTCTGCTGCCAACACTCCCAGAGGACTGTCTTCTATCACCAAACAATCACTGGCAGCAACTCCAAGCCTCCGCGCCGCCAAAAGAAACAAATCCGGGGCGGGCTTACTGTGCTCAACATCATCCGCACCAACAATGGTCGCAAACAGATGCTCAATGCCAACCTGGCGCAGGCTGGCACACACATCCGATAATCTGCCACCAGAAGCTACCGCAATCGGTAGACCATCCTTCGCCAGCTCGCGTGCATACTCCACCACCGCTTCAATAGGCGGAATTGTGTGTTTATGCTCCTCATAATAGGCGTTTTTTACCCGCACAATCGTCGCCAAATCAAGCTCAGTACCATGAATCTGCTCCCAATGACGCACCGTTTGCTCCAACGACATGCCAGCCACACTTAAAAAACCAGGCCCGTCCAAAACAAATGGAGCCAAGGCTGCTGCCAATCCAGCATTCCAAGCCCTCATATGCAATGGCATGGAATCCACCAAGGTACCATCACAGTCAAATATATACGCCCCATAGCGCTTCTTCGGTCGCTCAAACATAGTCAGTAACGATTTTGATTATGCAGCTGCACGCAATACCTTTCTAGTCAGTTCTTTCCACCCCCAGCGACACGCCAATACCCAACATAGACTACATCCCGAAAACAACCCACTTCAAAACAAATCTTATTGACGTTTGTAAACAGAAAGACTCCAATGGGCCTATGCTTTCAACAGTTATATCAGCAACATTACAGGGGATAGAGGCGATGCCGGTTTATGTGGAAGTCAACTCTGGAGAGTTTGGTGAGCCAAAGCCGGTATTGGTTGGACTGCCTACCGGAGCGGTGAAGGAGTCGATCGACCGGGTTTACTCAGCGATAGGAAACAGTGGTTACCGACCGCCGAGGATGAAAACGACTATCAATCTGGCGCCTGGTCATGTGCGCAAAGAAGGTCCGCTGTACGATCTGCCGATAGCGCTGGGCTTGCTGATGGCGACTGGGCAAGTGGGTGCAGGGGTGGCTGAAGGGTGTCTGATTGCAGGTGAATTGAGTTTATCTGGGCGCACGGGAACGGTGCGCGGAGGGTTGGCGATGGCGATGTTGGCCGAGCGGATGGGGATCAAGCGCTTGCTATTACCACCGCAGACAGCCCGTGAAGCTGCCTTGCTGCACACAGTAGATACTTATCCGGTTCACAGTTTGACTGAGGCCTGCGCCTTTCTTGAGGGGCGCGAAACCATTGCACCGCTGAAGCTGGATGTAGCCGGATTTTGTTCTGCCGAAGCCGAGGGATACACCATGGATTTTGCAGAAGTGAAGGGCCAGCATGCGCTGCGCAGAGCGGTGGAAGTAGCAGTCGCAGGGGCGCATAATTTATTGATAATCGGCCCCCCGGGTTCGGGAAAGTCAATGATATCAAAACGCATACCGACAATCATGCCAGAGCTAAGACGGGAGGAGTATTTGGAAATATTGCGCATATACTCGGCGGGCGGGAAAACCCTTGCAGAAGGTGATTTCCCCAAGACCCGACCCTTTCGCAGTCCGCACCATACGATATCTGATGTCGGCTTAATTGGTGGGGGAAGCATACCGGGTCCAGGCGAGATTTCATTGGCGCATCATGGAGTGTTGTTTTTAGACGAACTGCCTGAATTCCGTCGCTCCACATTGGAGGTGTTACGCCAACCGCTCGAGGACAGCAAAGTGACCATTGCGCGGAGCGCCGGCACCATAACGCTGCCGGCATCCTTCATGTTGGTGGCTGCAATGAATCCATCACCCTGTGGATATCTTGACGAACCGGGACATGAGACCTTTGCGACGCCAACGCAGATACAACGCTATCGCGCCAAAATAAGCGGTCCCCTGTTGGATCGAATGGATATTCATGTTGAGGCACCAGCCCTGACGCTCGAAGAATTGCGCACCACTGCCAACGGCGAAAGCTCAGCGTGCATGCGGGAACGGGTAGCTAGCGCTCGGGAAATACAGGCGGATCGCTATCAGGGGGAACCTTTCACTACAAACAGCAGAATGCATCCAGGGCATATCAAAAGGCATTGCACATTAACCACCAAGCAAGGGGATATCCTACAGACAGTGATGGAACAGCTAAAACTATCTGCACGCGCCTATGACCGCATTTTAAAAGTTGCCAGAACGATTGCCGATTTGGCAGGGACTCAAGAGATTGCGGATAATCACTTGCTTGAAGCTATTCAATATCGATCATTGGACAGAAAGCCCTACTGACTGACCAAAGTCGCCCTTAGCTTTTCAGGCAGGGCGGCGCAGGATCATCCTCCCAACGCAAGGGAAGCCGCACCTCAAAAGTCGATCCTTTGCCAGGAGTGCTGTCACAAGTGATCGAACCCTGCATCAAGGCGATCAGTTTGGCAACAATGGCCAATCCCAGTCCAGCCCCTTGGAACTTGCGTTTGGAGCTGCTATCAACCTGCACAAACGGTTGAAAAATAGCCTCCTTCTTATCCTCTTCAATACCTATTCCGGTATCCTCAATACGGGCAATCAAGATGGGTAGCGTGGTTGCCCCCAGATCGACTGAAGCGGTGAACACCACCCGCCCTGTTTTGGTGAACTTGGCGGCATTGTTGAGCAAATTGCTAAGAATCTGTCCCAAACGAACCCTATCAACCTGAAAGATCGCCTTACAAGAAGGATCAAAGTTGGAAACAAACTCCACCTTGTCACTGTCAAACAACAAGCTGGCATCGCGCGCAATACTGTGAAGCAATTCCTCAATGATAACAGGAGCCCATTGCAAGGTAGCAGAACCGGCATTCAAACGGCTGAAATCCAGAATTCGATCGATCAACTCTAACAATCGGTCACTGCTTTGAATAATCCTTTGCGTGTAGTCCAGGGTGACCTCTGGATCTGCCTTCTGTATGCGCAACAATTGAGCGTATCCCACGATAGCATTTAAGGGAGTCCTAATTTCATGGCTCATGACCGACAGAAAGTCTGATTTCGCGCGGGCAGCTTCTTCCGCCAGTAACTTTGCCTTTTCCAGTGCGACATTGGCCAATTCCAACTCCACAATTTTCGCATCCAGAATTTTGAATGAGTTTTGCAATTGAACCTGAAGCGAATCCAGTGCTCTGGCAACCAAACCAACCTCGTCATCCGCTTGCAGGGCTTTGGACGGCACTGGTTGGGGCGAGCGGGGATCCAGCGTACTCAGTTTGCCAGCCAAATCGGTCAATGGCCGAACAACATGGTTGAAGTACAACGCCGCAAATGCCAACCCGAGCGCTAACAGGAGCACTCCCATCATCCCTAGCGTGAGTCGCAATCGATTGATGGGTGCAAATAGTTCATCCAACGGTACCACGGCGGCAAATTGCAGAAAAAAGTCGGCCTGTGAGGGCGGTGTGAATCTTTCTGTTACCAACAACGCGTCTTCGCCTTGGTACTGGATGATTGCACTTCCCTGGCGAATTCGCAGCAACCCGATCTCGTCATTCAATAATCCAGCAAACCAGTCCTCCGGCGCCTGGTCCCCAGCATCATATAAATTATGCGCCAACAACTGTCCGTCCTGATCAAACAGCATGTATCGATGATCGCGATAGCGTCGATCCAACATCAGTGACCAGGCTTTCACCGGAAGATCCAACGCCAGCAAACCGCTGATTTCACTAAACCGGTTGTAGATGGGTAAAAGAAAACGCATATTCGGCTCATTCACACCAGTATTTCCAGGCCTGAATACTTTCTGCAGTTGTGTCGGAAACTGCGTCATGGTGCCAAAAGGTTGTTGCGGTTCACGCAAGCTGCCTTCCCATATCGCGATCGTATTCGGGTCACCATTTTGACACCGAGCCGCCAAAACAGTGAAGGTATTGTCCAGCACGGCAACCCCGGAGAACAATGGGTGAGCACTTAAAAATGAATCCAGCCTGCGATCAATCGCGGCCAAAGTTCTACCCGTCTCACGGGTGAAAAACAAGTTGCGCACTTCAGGACTGTTGCTCAGCGCATGAAGTGCGATCATCGCCTGATAGGTTTCTCGCTCCATTTCATGTAATGCGGAATCAACCCACTCGCGGTACACAAATTTAGCACTTTGCAATAACTCCTGCCGTGCCGATGAAAGATAGATGTTAAACAATACGAAAATGGGCAACCCCACGGCAAAGGCGGCACCGATTACCAAGCGCAAAAACAAGGAACGTCTCCTAATCATAGTTACGGTTGTTTTGCTGCATCTCGTGCAGTTTGCGTGTCGCAAGGGTCACGGCTTCAGAGGGGCTGATTTCTCCGCGCAGCATATCGTGAAAAACGGTACCCAGCATCTCGGAAATAGCTTGCCAGTGAGGTGTGGAGGGGCGGACTCTGGGATCGAGATAACCCTTCTCCGCTGCGCTTTGCAATAGCTGTCCCAGCTCCGTCGATACCGGAGAATGGGAAAGCCCCTGCCGGGAATAGTCCATAGGCGCATCAATGCGCTGAATCCTGGATGGGTCCACAAGGCGAAATTGTCGTCGGCTTTGATTGCCCTCATCCATTCCAAACTGCGCTGTCTTTGGTCCGCCGGAAGGTTGGCAGGCAGTCCTATACTCCACTGCCCAACGGGTAGGCTGAGCTCAACACCGGGAGCCATCGGCGGGAAAGTATAGCCCACTTTTCCCTGAACTTCAGAAAGAGGATCCAATTCAACCATGGGGATTCTGGCAGTCCACCCATACACAAAAACAACATGTCCGCGGGCAAAGCGTTCGATGCGCTGATCCCAAGCCATGGTGAGAATGTCGGGAGGGGATACAGCGAGCAAATCGCGCAGAAAATGGGCGACCTCCAGGGCGACAGTCTGATCCAGCCGCAACAAACCAACCTCTGAGCCCAATGGTGCGCCAAAGGCCCCCAGCAAATGGGCTACAGTTTGCCCCAAAGCCTGGCCGCGATGCGCATTCCAGGCAACTCCGTACAGTTGGCGTGATGGATCCTGCAAGGCATGGGCAGCCTCCAGCAGCGCTTGAGGTGTGGTTGGCACCTCAATATTGGCCGCAGACAGGATGTCGCGCCGATACCACAGCAGCTCAGTGTGCGGTTGAATGGGTAACCCAAATAACCGGTCTCCCACCCGGTTCAACTCCAGGCTGAAGGAACTGTAATCCGAAGGCGTCATGCCCAAGCGTTCCCAGTCATTGGTACCAATAGGACTAAGCGCACCTTCGGCAACTAACTGCGGCAACCATACCACATCAAAAGAAACCCAATGATAGGCAGACTCACGATCCCGACTATCAGAGCGGATACGCGAATAGGTGGCGACATAAGGCATAATCGCCAATTCAAATGGTGGTGTGCCATTTTCGATTAACCTCGACCGCATGCGCTGAAGAGCAAATGCGAAGGGATCTCCTACCGTCAAAATACGAACGGGACTCACCTCCAGGCCGGATTGCATGGAATTCGCATTAAACCCTCTGTCAAAAGGCTTCTGATTGAGATAAATATACACCAAAAGAAGGGCAGCCACCACTAGAATCAACGCCAGCGGTTTGGCAATCAAATGCAAAATCGAACGCATATTGAGTGTTAAGCTAGGATTGAGAAATATGAAAAGCAATGCTTTCCGCCAACCGAAACTGCTGCCGAGACAAACTGTTCGATGTGTACAGAGTGACACCTGAAACAGTGCCGGTTTTGGACCGCAAAATGAATACTTGTCCTGAAAGGCAGCACCTGTTTTGCTGAAACCTTGAGCATTTTACGTTGCGCAGTCGAAATGGATACTGAACCGAACGGCGATGTCATTGCATTGAGCCGGGCGGAGTCGCATCACCTCCTGAAGGTTCGCAGGGCCAACGAAAACGATACTATCGAAGTCCTCAGAGGTGATGGCCACATCTGGCGCGGCACCTTGCTGGCCAAAACCTCAGGCATTGCCACAATTGGGATCACCGAACAGATTTACCTCCGCAGGGGGGCTACTATGAGCTTACATTTGGCCTTGGCCATTCCCAAAGGCAAAACAATGGATAGCATCATTCATCGTGCCACGGAACTTGGTCTGTCCAGCATACGCCCCCTCTATACCGCTCATAGTGAAATTTCCCTACGCGGTGAAAAAGAAAGTTCAAAACTGGAAAAATGGCGCACAATCGCCATTGAAGCCATGAAACAATGTGGCAATCCCTGGTTGCCTGCAATCCTTCCACCTCAAAATTTGTCCGATTACATCAGGCAACAATCCTCCTCGTCAGGCCAACATTTGGTAGCAGCCCTCATCCCTGAGGCCAAGCCTTTAAGGGCAACTCTCGAACAGCTGTCAGACAAAGAGAACCTAATCCTGCTGGTAGGTCCCGAAGGAGACTTTTCCCCCGAAGAATACAAAGCCTTGATGGAGATGGGCGCCTTGCCTTTCTCTCTTGGCAAAATCATTTTAAGAGTAGAAACTGCAGTCATCTCCGCCATAGGATACTTGAACGCGCACTACACCAGCCTCTCATGACCCAATCAACCGATGCAGTTCACCTACCAACGTTGGCATCAGCCTGCAAAGCATGCTCCCAAGCAAGTGTTTTGGTGGACAAAGATGGCAAATTAATTGAGTGTAACTCCCTCGCCAACTCCTTTTTCCTGCGGAATGTCAAGCGTTGGAAAGCCAAACCTCTGCTGGCACTGGTTGATTGCCACCACGCGGCAACACTGGAGCACCTCACCCAATTCGAAACACTCAAAATGCTCTTTGGGAAGGCCACCGCCAACTCCCCAATGCGCGTTCGTTTGCAGCATCCCTCAGGCGAGTTTCATTGGTTCGACCTGCAATACAGTGCTACCGGAACTGAGGACAAAAATCCGGTTTATTTGATTTCCTTTTTTGAGGTCAACCGCTACGAGCGCATGGAACACGCTCTGCACAGCATCGAAAAGGCAGAAGCTATCAGCCTGTTGGCCGGTAGTCTGGCCCACGATTTTAACAATCTGCTATCCTTGATCATTTCCTATGCGGATCTGATGCATAGCAACCTTGAAACACACAGCCCTTTGCGCAGATATGCCCAGTCCATTGGAAGCGCAGCACAAAAGGGAGCTGCGTTAATGAAAACTTTTGCCTCCATAAGCAGACAGGACAGCTTTACCGAATTAGTGGAACTGAACCTGCCTGACCTGGTCCAGGAAATGGAAAACTTGCTGGCTCGCGCCATCGGCAAACATATCAAAATTGTCAATCGCATCGACCTTAAGGAAGCCTGGGTTTTCGGTGACCCCATGCAACTTGAACTGGCGTTGCTCAACTTGTTCATCAACGCCCGCGATGCTACTCAGGGGAAGGGACTGATCGAGTTGAATTTGTGCAGGAAAGAAATTCTGGAACCCCTCAAAGGCGTCCGGGTGTTTCCGGAGAATACATTGTCCTTTCAATTCAGGACAATGGAACCGGCATCGCGCCAGAAATCCAATCCCGCATCTTTGAACCATTTTTCACTACAAAAAGCAGCGGGAAAGGTTACCGGACATTGGGCGATCAACAGTCAATCCGGTTATGGAACGA
>JAJOKB010000119.1 GCA_021208135.1 Verrucomicrobiota bacterium
TCGAAGAGAAACCCTGCCGTATAAATACCGTTGTAGTAATCAAACAAATCGGCCGAATCTAACAGAATGCTGAGCACAGGCAAATCTCCGGCAAAAACATCGTTTACTGGGTCCAAAAATAGCGTGGCGCTGGCAATTGGTCCAGGTTCGGCTCCTTCCCGAACTGCTCTTGCGCGCAAGACCACAGCCGTATAAGGCGGCACCAACGGGGAATGCACTTCTGGACTCCTTTGATTAGTAGTCGCCCGAAAGGACAACTGTGCCTGGATAGACTCGGGCGTTAATCTCAGCGAGTCTTCAGGATCAAAGATGAAGGTCTGCATTACACCCCATAAAAATTCGCCAAACGGATCTCCGGGTTGCTCAGGAAAATTGTTCTTGTACCAGTAGAACTGTCCGCCAACTCGATCCGATCTCGGCTCTGAACCGTCAAGAGTGTAGAGTATTGTTACCGTCGGATCTTCGTGCCACAGTGATAAAAGAAGTGGCGATGTATGGAAACCACTCGCTACTGAAATCTCAGGTGGAAGGTCGATTTTGGAAAGAAAGCCGACATTTGCTGATCCGGGTGTGGCATCGAATGTCGTGACCCATACTTCGCTACCATCCGGAATTCGTGCATAAGCCTCATCGCGAGCCAAACCAATAGGCGGAATATAATCTACCACCGACCCATCAGGTGCGACCAATGTTAAGGGTTCCCCAGCAGCACTTATAGCAAAATTGGTATGCAAAGGGCTTCCGGAAACTCTGCGATCTTTGTTTGATGCCCAAACCAAAAGATAGTCTCCCGGTGCAATTTCAACCTGCGGAAAAACCCACTTGAATGGACGCTGCACGTTATCACTCAACCCATAACCACTCAAATCGATTGCCGACTCCCCCGTATTGAACAATTCAATCCAGTCGGAAAATTCGCCATCTTCATCAGCCAGTACGGTACCATTCGAACTGACGAACTCATTGATAACAACACGCGCATTGGAATGGCTGATGGAAATCAAGCCAATCCAAACAATAACTACAATTCGGTACAACATGGCCTTAGGGGGAGTGATAAGTGCAAAAAAAAAACCGATACAAGTATCGGTTTTAAAATCAACTGATTGAATCAAAATTCTCAGCGTGGCCAAACTTGGGTGAAGTTATTTGTGCCAAACGGAGCGATGAATGCAGATGTACGGGCGCTGTTCTCCAAGAAGGTGTAGAGACCGGGATCGCCAGCTGCTCCAGGAGTGTTGATGAAGATGAAGCTGCCTTCCAAACGCTTGGCGGAATTGCTTTCGCCAGGGATGTCGCGCAAATCAACCAAGAAACCGCCGCTCGCCTGGAGGTAAATCCAGGAATCGTTGCCAGCAGCTGGGAAATCAAAGCCATGAACCCAGGAACCGTCTACGATAGAAGGACCGTCAAATGGAATGTAGAAAATCGAGCCGAGCGTTCGATGTACACATAATCAGGAGCTGATTCACCGTAGTGAAATACGAAACGAAGATTGTAGCTGAAATACCAACCATCGATTTCACCAGGATTTGGGTGATTGAGGTAATTGCTCAAAGTATCACCGAAGATGGCATCAAGGATGTTGCCGCTGGGAGGAAGAGTGGTTGGTGCTGGTATGCGCTCGCCGCCGACGATGAGATCACCGGTTTCGGAATCAACGGTTGCATCTGGACGGGCAATGGTTTGGCCGCCTACAACGAGAGCGCCGTCATTGTTGACGGTAGCTTGGGGGATCTCGAAACGACCAGTTTCATTGCCCTGGGCGTCGAGCAGAATCAAAGCACCGGTATTAGGATCGATGCTGAAATTCGGGGGTGTAGCTGCTGACGCAACGGCAACTGAGCCGGCTAGCAGAACGGACGTAGTGATTATTTTGAACAGGTTCATAGTGATAAATTGAATTCTGAAATCTAAGTTGAACACAATATTCCAAAATAAAGCGACTCTTGTCAACTCTCTAAAATGAATCGTGCCCTGACAATGCAATCAAACCGTTGAATGCGGCGATTTATCTACGGAAAGCCTCACCAATCGAATAGAGTTTGCTGAGGTGAGCGGGCCATTTTTTCGAAATTACTGTTGGGAATGATCAGTTCCGGGCTATCGACCCGTACATTGCCTACAGTGCTACTGACCTGATGGCGAAGGAGGGTACCGTCAGGAGCGCTGTTGAGTAGCGGTGTGACAGCGGAGGGATCCTGAATATGGGGATCTAGCCATGCATCCCAATGTTGTGGTGGCAGGATAACAGGCATGCGCTGATGAATTGGGTTACAGTCACCGTTGGCAGTGATGGTGAGGATGGCGGTGGAGAGAATCTGCGAACCACTCTCGTGCAACCAGTCGTCCCAAATGCCAGCGAAGGCCAGTGGCTGATGATTGGGGCTAAAAAAATACCAGACATCGCCTTTGGCGCGCCATTCGAAATAGCCATCGGCAGGAATCAGGCAGCGCCGGTAGCGCACGGGATCCTTAAATGCGGCTTTGGAAGTGATGGTTTCGCTGCGTGCGTTGATAAATCCTGACTGCTGCAGGGGAGTTTTGCTCCAATGCGGAATCAGGCCCCAAGTGAAAATGTCCAGCACTCTGCGTGCCTTGTCTGCATCCTCGCGCACGACTAGCACACCTTGAGTAGGGGCAATATTGTAGCGTGGTTGGATGGCAGAAGGATCGATATCTTCAATTTCAGCTTTGAAGTGTTTCGCTAAAGCTTCTATTCGGGTGTGAAGACTGTATCTGCCGCACATGCAGATCAACTCTGTGTGCACGCGCAAGAGGCGCAACCGTTAAAATGACAGCTATCCATAGCCATGTTTAACCGTCACAAAAGAGGCACTAGTGCATCCGGCAGCCTGATCCTAAGTAATTTACCAGCTTGCAGCCACTTGATGCTTTCGCTACCCATAGAATAAGAATGTTAATGGGATTACAGCACGAACACTTATTAGCGGAGGTCGCCAAAAACACGCGCAACTCCGTTATCGTTACCGATGCTGCCAGGCGCATTTTGTGGGTAAACGAAGCCTTTACCAAACTCACCGGCTACACTCTGGAAGAAGCAGTGGGCAAGTCCCCAAGAGATTTGCTGCAAACGCCGTTCACCGACCGCGCGGAAATTGAGAAAATGAAAGTGGCTCTGGACCAGGGTCTGCCAGTGGAGGCATTGGTGCTCAACAAGAGCAAGGACGGCTCGGAGTATTGGATTGAACTGGATATACAACCAGTGTTTGACGCAGGCAATCAGCTGGTTGCCTTTGTCTCGGTACAAGTGGATGTGACGGAAAAAGTTGCCGCTAAAGCAAGGCTGCTCAGGAATGAACAATTTCTGAAAAAGCTCAGTGAGGTCAGTGGCGTGGGAGGATGGAGCTATGAATTCGATTCGGATACAGTGCAATGGACCGAGGAAACCTGCCGCATTCACGACCGTCCGGTCGGTTACAAAGTTTCGCTGCAAGAGGGCTTGCAATACTATCTTCCAGAATACCGGACCCTCCTGGAGCAAACAGTGCGCAAATGTCTTCAAGACGGTCAACCGTGGGCGCTGGAACTCCAGCTTAAGTCAGCCAAAGGCGTCATAAAATGGGTGCATGCCAGAGGCGAAGCCGAGAAAGTCGAGGGGCGGCCTGTCCGCTTGCTGGGCACGATTCAGGACATTTCCAAAAGAAAAGAATACGAGCAACAGCTATTGACCCTGAATCAAGAGTTGCGTGAGCGGACTCAACTCTCGAGCGAATTGCGCGCCAAGGCGGATGCGGCTAATCAAGCCAAGAGTGAGTTTCTCGCCAACATGAGCCACGAGATCCGCACCCCCATGAATGGCATTTTGGGTATGGCGCAACTGCTGCAAGACATGGCCGAAGACCCCGAACAGAAGGAATACATTCAGGTCATTGTGGAAAGCGGGAACTCTCTGCTGGCACTGATTAATGATATTCTGGACTTTTCCCGCATCGAGGCTGGCAAATTGCATTTTGCCGAGGAAACTTTTGATCCGTTGACCTTGGCGAGATCCACTCTGGAGGCAAATCGTGTCCTGGCAGAGGGCAAGGGTTTGCAGATCGGTATCGTAGCACTGGGCTTCAGAGACCAAGGGTTGAGTATCGTTGCCGACCCTCACAGAGTGCGCCAGATACTGAACAACCTGTTGCACAATGCGATTAAATTTACCGATTCAGGAGCGGTGGGCATCATCGTTCGGATGCTTCAGTTGACAGACACCAAGGTAACCCTGTCCTTTACTGTTGCTGACACTGGTCTGGGCATCCCTGCCGAGAGTCAGCATCGGCTATTCGACCGATTCAGTCAGCTCGACAACACCAAAACGCGGAGACATGGAGGCTCAGGGCTTGGACTGGCCATCTGTCAGCAACTCACTGAATTAATGGGCGGCAGCATTTCAGTCGACAGCCCAAGTGCCAAGGCCAAGCTGTTGTTCCCGGACATACGCAATCCCGGTCCGGGAGCAGCATTTGAACTCCGCATCGGTTTCCGCTTGGCGAAACCTGCTCAACCACCCTCCCCTGCAGCGACTAGTGAAGCTAATTCCCCCAAACAGGAAGGCAACCAACCAACGGTGCTTCTGGTAGAGGACAACGAAATCAACCGTTTGGTGGCAGAGGGAATGTTAGCGAAATTTGGGATCAAGACTGCATCCGCTCCCAATGGTCTGGAGGCTTTGCAAATGCTCAAATCTTCCAGCTACGATTTGGTTTTCATGGATATTCAAATGCCAGTGCTGGACGGCTTGGAAGCTACCAAACAATTCCGCCAACAGGCCGATGAGACCTGGGCATCCGCTGCTTCGGTTCCAATTGTAGCGATGACTGCCCACGCGATGCGAGGCGATCGCGATGCCTGCATTGAGGCGGGCATGAATGACTACGTGTCCAAACCCATTGAGAAGGAGCGCATCGCGGAAGTGTTGCAGCGATGGCTTCATCCAAAGGTCGGCCAATAGGCGCAGACGGCAGCACCCAACAGCCTCCCAACATGCCTGACAAGCAGACCGTACCAGGCCTTGAAGGCATCGACTGCGGTGGCAAAGTATAGGCACTGCACACGGCGCATGAGGTGACCCAACTCTCTGAGGCGCTCTAATGTCTTTGCATTTCAGGCAAAATGCCCTACTGTGAGCGCTATTTATCGAAATTTGACATGATCGCCCGACTGCTAAAAAAATTCTCTGGAGGCCACTACCGCAAGTTTTACCGGCAGTGCCAACCCTTGGTGGCACGCATCAACGAGCTTGAGCTGCAATACCAAAAACTAAGCGACGAAGAACTTCGCGCGCATACCGAGCAGTTCCGCGAACGCTTCCGCAAAGGCGAATCCTTGGACGATTTGCTGCCCGAAGCGTTTGCCACCGTCAAAAACGCTGCGCGCCGCTTGTGCGGGCAGGAAATCACCTATGTCGGGGTTCAGGACACCTGGAACATGGTCCACTACGATGTGCAGCTGATCGGCGGCATGGCCTTGCATAGACACATGATCGCAGAAATGGCCACCGGGGAAGGTAAAACCTTGGTTGCGACCTGTCCGCTTTATTTGAATGCACTGGCGGGCCGGGGTGCGCAGTTGGTCACGGTGAATGAATACTTGGCCCAGCGTGACGCCGAATGGATGGGGCACGTGTATAAATTCCTCGGTATGACCGTTGGTGTGATTCGCAATCAACAACCACCTGAAGAGAAACGGGCAGCCTACAACTGCGATATCACCTATGGCACCGCAAGCGAATTTGGGTTTGACTACCTGCGCGACAACGGCATGGCGATGTCCAAGGAAACTCAAGTTCAACGCGACTACTTTTATTGTATCGTGGACGAAGTGGACTCGATTCTGATCGACGAGGCTCGCACCCCCTTGATTATTTCCGGCCCGGTTCAAGACGATACTGTGGGGCCTTATCTCGAGTACAAAAAACCGATTGAACAACTGGTCAAAGCGCAGACCAATTTATGCAATCAATTCATTAGCGAAGCCAAAGCTGAATTCGACAAGGGCGCGCAGGGCAACGAACAACAGGCTCTCTACCGCATGTTGCAGGTAAAGCTGGGTATGCCACGCAACAAAATTTTCATGCGCATGATGGAGGAAGGTTCCATTCGCAAAAAGTTCGACGCCTACGACCTCGAGATGGCAGGCGACTTTAACAAGACCAAGAAGTATCAACTCAAGGAGGAGTTGTACTACTCCATCGACGAAAAACAAAGACAAAGCGACTTGGGTGAAATGGGGCGTGAATTCCTCATGCCCGACCAACCGGATGCATTCGTGCTGCCGGATTTGCCGACTCTGTACATGGAGATCGATGCGCTGAGGGATAAGTCTCCGGAAGAAAAAGCCTCACTAAAGGCAGAATGGCAGACTAAATTCGAACGCACCAGTGAAACGATCCATGTCATCAGTCAACTGCTGAGAGCCTACAGCCTGTACGATAAAGACGTGGAGTATGTGGTTCAGGATGGTAAAGTCATGATCGTGGACGAAAATACCGGCCGTGTCATGCCCGGCAGGCGTTGGTCCGACGGACTGCACCAGGCGGTTGAAGCCAAGGAAGGTGTCCAAATCGAAAAAGAATCGAAGACCTACGCCACCATTACCCTGCAGAACTATTTCCGTCTGTACGAAAAACTGGCTGGTATGACTGGCACTGCCGAGACTGAGGCCAACGAATTCAAAGACATTTACAAACTCGACGTTATGGTCATTCCGACCAATAAGCCGAGTATCCGCATCGACCAGAACGACATCATCTACAAGACACGCAGGGAAAAATATAAGGCTGTTATTGAAGAGATCCGCAGCGCACACCAGCGCGGTCAACCTTGCCTGGTCGGCACCGTATCCGTGGATTCTTCTGAAGTTCTCAGCCGTATGCTCAAGCGGGAGATGATTCCGCACAATGTGTTGAATGCCAAGTATCACGCGCAGGAAGCTGAAATCGTTCCCGGGCCGGGCAAAAGGGCGCGGTCACAATCGCCACCAACATGGCGGGTCGCGGTACCGATATTAAGTTGGGGGCAGGTGTATCCGACCTCGGCGGCTTGTACGTTTTAGGGACTGAACGCCATACTTCGCGCCGGATCGACCGCCAGTTGCGCGGGCGTTGCGCACGTCAGGGAGACCCGGGCACCACACGCTTTTTCCTGTCGCTCGAGGACGAACTGATGCGCCTGTACAGTCAGGGTAGCGCTGGCAAGCTTTTGGAAAGCTCCTTTGAAGAGGGACAACCTTTGGAGCACCGTTGGTTGAATCCAATGATCGAGCGCGCACAAAAAACCGTCGAGCAACATCACTACTCGGTACGTCGCAGATTGCTTCAATACGATGATGTGGGTTCCAAGCAACGCGAAGTCATTTATGGGCTGCGCAATGATGCCCTGCTCAGCGATGAACCAAAGGAAATCATCTTCGAACTGATCCGCGAGGAGGTGCAGCACAGGATTGAGGAATTCGCTGTCAGCGACCCCAAAGCAGCTTCGGAAAAGGATTACCAAGACTACTTGAACTGGGTGTGCCAGACATTCCCGGTCAGCCTGAAAGAGCAGGAATTGACCGGAAAATCAGGGGCCGACATTGAAAAGTTGACCCTGTCGCGCATCGAAGAAGCTTATCAGGTCAAGGAAGCAGCGGAAGACCCGCAGATGCTGCGGCAACTGGAGCGCATGGTCGTTATCAGCAATGTGGATCGCAACTGGCAAACACACTTGACCGAGATGGAGGATCTCAGACAAAGCGTTGGTTTGCGCGGTTATGGTCAAAAAGATCCATTGGTGGAGTATAAAAGCGAGGCCTTTGGATTCTTTGAACAGATGATGAACCAAGTGCGCACCGATATCTGCAGTGGCATTTTCCGCAGTGTGACCAACATGCGCGCCTACCAAAACATGATTGCTCACTTGCAAAGAACAGCCCGCACAACGGGTCCAGCTGGTCCTGATGGAGCTGCGGCAGGTGCCGTTGCAGCTCAACCTGCGGTTGCCGGAGCAGACTCCGGCGCGCACACTTCAGCTGCCGCTGGTAAACCTTTGCCATCTGTCAAACGCACCCCCGTACGCATCGCCAACGAACCTGCCCGAAATGATGTTGTCACCATTCGCAAGGGCGTCGAAACCCAAAAACTAAAGTGGAAAAAAGCGGAAAAGATGGTGAAGGAAGAGGGTTGGTTGCTGGTGGAAGAGAAATAATTCTCCACTTCAAACCCTGGCTGCTGGCCACAGCCATGGCGGTGGCAACCATCCTTGGTCATTGGTGGGCGATGCCTCCCGGCGATATGCCCGAGGCTGCCTGGCTGATGTTGGTGCCCTTCCTCCTTTGGCTGAATTCCAATCCAGGCAACCGCTTGTTTTGGTTCTCGACCGCAGCCACAGGTTGGATCACTTGGTTTGGCCTGCTTTTCTGGCTGCGCAATTTCACCCACCATCTGGAATTTTTCGGTGCCACCGCAGTCGGTTGGTTATTAACGGCCACCCTGGCGGCTGTGGTAGCCGCATTTTGGGTAGTATGGTGTTGGTTGGCTCGCTTACTGTGGCGCGATAGTATAGCACTTGGTTTTGCCTCCAGGATGGCTGGCGTTTGCGCAATCGCCGGGGCATGGGTGGTACTGGAATGGGTGCGCTCCTGGATTTTCACCGGCTTTCCCTGGCTGCCATTGGCAGCTTCACAATGGCAACGTCCCATCATGTTGCAGATCCTGGCCTACACAGGTAGCTGGGGTCTATCCTGGGCACTGGTGGTTTTCAATACCACGCTGGCACTCTATATCGTCCATTTACTAACACCGAAACCTGGATTCAAGGCATGGTATCAAAAGTTATGCCCGGATTTATATTTTGGCTTGGCTGTCATGGCGACAGTGGTAGCTGCCGGCTGGTGGAGCCCCAAAGCGGCAACACCCCAAAATCTTGGGCGTGTAGGTTTTGTTCAGCCTTACGTACAACCGGCTGAAAAATGGGATTTTGACTCATCAGCATCCGTTCTTCATGACCTCGCGGAAGTCACCCGATTCGCCCGAATTCTTGGAGCACAGCTGATTCTATGGCCCGAAGCACCCACGCCCTTTCCAGTAACTGGACCGGGCAGTCTGGAGGCCTGGCTGCACAACCTTGCGCTGGAAGTGGATGTGCCCATTCTCGGCGGTGGCCTGATGCATTCAAGTTCCGGGGATAACGCCGATGGTGTCTGGTATAATGCCGTTGTTCTGGTAACCCCGGAAACAGGCGTACACCACGACACCATTTACGCCAAACGGAGACTGGTTCCCTTTGGTGAATATGTGCCACTCGCGCGTTGGTTCAAATTTCTCAACACCGTGGTACCCATCGAAGGCAGTTTACATCCGGGTTCTTCACCCGCGTTGATTCCGGTTCGATTACAAAATCTGACCACCCTCCAGATAGGTTCCCTGATATGCTATGAGGATATTTTCAGTTCATTGGCCCGGGCAACCGTGAAGGCCGGAGCCGATGTCCTGTTTGTTGCCACTAACAATGCCTGGTACGGGGAAGAGGGCGGCGCGTGGCAACATGCAGCGCATTCAGTTTTACGTGCCGCCGAAACTCGTCGGCCTCTGGTTCGCAGCGGTAATGCCGGATGGAGCGGCTGGATTGATGAACGTGGACGCATTCGCCATGTCGTCTTAAACGAACAAGGCAGCATCTACTTCGCCGGAGCAGATACTGCCATGTTACAAAGAGATCCCGCTCTGGCCCGCTCCCTCACTGTTTACGTGCGGTTTGGGCATGGTGGGTCCTGGTGAGCGCGCTGTTTGTTGCTTTATCTATTGGCAGGCTTCACACTCTTCGCCGCGCAGCATAGCCTCGATCGAACAGGCTTTGATCTCCGCTTCTGTTGCCACTTTTTTCTGCGCGGGGGCTGCTGATTCCTGTTTGAGAGACACCGTCGCTTTTTCGATATTCGACGCTCCCAATGTGCGCAAATAGTAGGTGGTCTTCAGCCCCTTGCGCCAAGCGGCACGATACATATGCGACAAGGTCTTCATGTCCGGGGCCGCCAGCCACAGGTTAACTGATTGGCTTTGATCAATCCATTTTTGACGCCGCGCCGCAGCTTCAATTACCCAATCATAAGGAACCTCAAAGGCAGTCAGGTACCGCAGGCGCAAATCTTCAGGGATATCGGCAATCTTGCTCAGATCTCCGTCAAAATACTTCAGCTGGTCACGAATAGTATCAGTCCACAAGCCGCGGACTTTCAAGTCGCGCACCAACCAAGCATTCAACACAATGAACTCACCCGAGAGATTGCTTTTCACAAACAGGTTTTTGTAGTTCGGCTCGATACATGGACTCGATCCCATGATGTTGGAAATCGTCGCAGTGGGAGCAATGGCCAGCACATTGGAATTGCGCATCCCGTGCCGTGCGATTTTGTCCCGTACCACTGACCAATCCATCTTGCTACCGCGCGGCACTTCAATCGCGACACCACGTTCCTGCTCCAGAATTTCAATCGAATCCTGCGGCAGTAAACCCCGGCTCCACTTGGAACCGGCATAAGTAGAGTATGTGCCGCGCTCTGAAGCCAGATCGCTGGAAGCTTCGTAGGCATAGTAGGCAATTGCCTCCATAAACTCGTCGTTAAACTCGACAGCCTCTTGGGAGGCAAAACTCAAACCCTTCAGGAACAAGGCATTCTGCAAGCCCATGACTCCCAAACCAACAGGTCTATGCCTGCTGTTGGCGGTGCGGGCCGCATCGGTCGGATAAAAGTTGATGTCGATCACATTGTCCAACGCACGCACAGCAACCTGAATGGTATCGCGCAACTTTTCGTGATCCAGTGAACCATCCGCCAACAGGTGACTCTCAAGAATCACCGACCCAAGATTACAAACCGCAGTCTCGTCTGCACCGGTATTCAGCGTGATCTCTGTACACAAGTTTGAACTGTGAATGACACCCGTGTGGTCCTGCGGGTTGCGCAGGTTACAGGGATCCTTGAACGTGATCCATGGGTGCCCGGTCTCGAACAGCATTTTCAGCATCTGCTTCCACAGGTCAATGGCAGGCATTTTCTGAGACCAGATTTTGCCTTCATCCGCCAGACGCTCGTAATGCTGGTAACGCTCTTCAAAAGCTTTGCCATAAAGATCGTGCAAATCAGGGGTCTCGTTGGCCCGGAACAACGACCAATCCTGACGGGATTCCATCCGCTTCATGAATAAATCCGGAATCCAGTTGGCGGTATTCATGTCGTGTGTACGCCGACGATCATCACCGGTGTTGCGGCGCAGTTCCAAAAAGTCCAATACATCGTTATGCCAACTCTCCAGATAGGCACAGCCCGAACCACGGCGCTTACCGCCTTGGTTGACCGCCACCAATTGGTCATTGTGCATCTTCAAAAAGGGAATGACTCCCTGGCTTTCGCCATTGGTGCCTTTAATGTACGATCCGGTACCGCGCACCGACGTCCAGGAACCTCCAAGCCCCCCAGCCCACTTCGACAAAAATGCATTCTCTGCAATGCCGCGAATCATGATCGATTCAATGCTATCATCCACTTTGTAGAGATAGCAGCTGGAAAGCTGACTGTGCAGGGTTCCCGAATTGAACAAGGTAGGCGTGCTGGAGCAAAATCTACGACTCTTGTAGAGGTTGTAGAGCCGGGTTACCCAATCATCGCGCTGCTCCTTTTCACGAATAAACAGACCCATGGAAACCCGCATCCAGAAAAACTGCGGCACTTCCATCCGTCGCACTGGCTTACAGGTTTTGTCTATCAACAGATAGCGATCGTACAGGGTCTGAATGCCCAGATAATCAAAGTCCAGGTCCGCACTGGGATCCAACGCAGCTGCCAGACGATCCAAATCATAAACTTTCAAAAGTTCAGGGTTCAGTCGTTCGATGCTGACCGCGTGGCGCAAATATTGTTTAAAGGCTTTTTGGTGCGCTTCTTTCAAGGCACCTATACCATCTCTCACAATATTCCAGTTGAGCACTTCCTCATAGATAAAGGTCAGCAAAATACGACCGGCGAATTTTGCGAAATCGGCATCGCGCTCAATCAATGTCTTGGCGTTGAGAATGATGGTCTTGCGCAGATCCTCCAGCTTCATTTCCGAGTAAAGAGAACGACGTAATTCAACCTCAATCTCATCCTTGGTCATGCTCAATTCGAGGCCGATCACCGCGTACTCAATGCGCCGGCGCAAATCCACGCCATCCCAGAACTCGGTCAGTCCATCGGGCATGGTCACCACAATCAGACTGTTTTGCCGATCATCTTCAGTCACCTCGACTTTGCTCTCCTGCTCGCGCAGGTGGCGACGGTGGGCACGGTAAAGAATATACGCCTCGGCGACCTTGAAGTGTCCATGACGCATCAGCTCTTCCTGCACAATGTCCTGCACTTCCTCGATGTGAATACGCGCATGATTGATCCGGCGTACCCGGTCAGCCACACTCTCGGCAACCGCAACCGCAGGCTCGGAATCCAATCCAAGCGTCAGAAATGCCTTGCGCACCGCTATCTCCACCTTGTTCGTGTCCCAGGCGACTTCCTGATTATTTCTGCGGATAACCAGTGTTTGGATCGGCAACTCTTCGGTCATATCCCCACCGGCATTTCGCATCAATAACAAACTCTTGGCCACATCCGGCGCATTGTTCTCAATCAGAGTCTTTTCGATGAGCAAATGTACCTCGCGTTCACTGAGAGTGAGCGCCTTGCCAGCCTTGGCCAGCTCAACCATCCGGCGCGCTACCGCACGCGCCACCAAAGCCACGAAAGCCCGATTCTTTTCAGTGAAAATTTTGGACTCCTCTTCGTCCCTCGACAACAGAAGATTGGTGAGTGCAGCACCAACAGTTTCAGCCACCTGCGCCAAATCAAAATCAACAACGCCAGTATCCATCTGCACCTTAATAGGTGTTTCATGGGTGGATTCAGGAAAAAGTACGTCGTTTTGTACCAATTCGCGCCAGTTAAACCGGGGAGCACCCAGAGTTCTTTGCGCACTGATGCGCTTTAAGGCCAGATCAGCCTCGTAGACAGAGTGAGATATCATAGTTTGGTTCGTTTGGAGTTAGCGATGGGGTCAAAGTTCATCATCATCCACCACGCCCAGAGCACTGGACTTTTGGTATTCGGTAACCCGGCCTTCAAAAAAGTTTTGTTCCTTTTTAATATCCATCATCTCCGCCAACCAGGGAAGAGGATTCTGGACTCCGGGATGGAGGTGTGGCAATCCGACGCCTTCAAGACGACGATCGGCAATATAGTCGATGTATTGGGTAAATTCCTGCGCACTCAAGCCAACGGCATTCACCGGCAGACAATCCAAAATGAATTCCTTCTCCAGCTGAATGGCTTCTTTCATCAACTCCAATAACTCAGCCTGGAATGCTTCCGTCCAGATTTCCGGATTCTCGTCCACCAGATCAAGGAACAGGTGCTTGAACAAGGCAATATGATTGGATTCGTCGCGCAGGGTGTAACGGAACATCTGTCCAATACCAGGGAATTTATTTTGGCGGTACAAACTGAGAACCATGCCAAACAAACCATAGAATTGCGTGCCCTCCATGCACTGCCCAAACAAAAAATATGTTTTTGGCCAGCGCCTGCTTGTTTTTCCAAAGTGGTCAGATCCAAATCACGACGCAATCCACGGCTGTTGTTCACCACCAACGAATTTTTGCGCTTGATAGTCGGAATATCCTCAAACATCGCCTCACATTCGTGAGGATTCAATCCAAGTGAACTGATCATGTACACCAGACTGTCGGCATGAATGTTTTCCTCATGCGCATGCCGCCCTAACACCAACTTCAATTCGGGCGCAGTGACCAACTCACGGGTAACGTGCATGATGTTGTCTCCCACTATCCCTTCCGCTGCACTGAAGTATCCAATGGCCATTTTGATGATCCAACGATCGATTTCGGTGATGGCTCCACTCGTGTCCCGCCATTGCTCCACATCCTTCTGCATGGGCACGTCTTCCGGCTCCCAATGATTGGCCTTCATCGTCTTGTACAACTCATAGGCCCATTGATACTTCAAGGGCAGAATATTGAAAAACATGGTATCGCGACCATTGATGATCCGCTTTGCAGCATAGGCTTCCTCAGCCTTGCTGCGGTCAAGAGTGAAGGACTTGTTGCCAATCGTGTAGACTTTGGTTTCCATTGGATAAAGTTGAATTAAGACAAGTGTTAGATACTCAACGGCATACGCACGTTGTGTGAGAAAAAATCAGCAGACACCACAAGATGTAGTGGTATCTATAACAGAGGCACACAATATCTGGTGTCAACGGCTAAGAACAATTCAGGCAAACTTTGTTTTCACTTAGCAGTTTTTTTAGCGTTTCAGGCACCCTCAGAATTCACGCAACTGACCACGGTATTGCTGTACCAATCGCCGCACTTGGCCCCGATCCCGCTCCTCCATGCCAAAGGCCACGAAGTGGATTCGTGGCGTCGGACGCCCGCGACTCAAACGCTCCACCAACGAAAAAACCTCTGCCCACGGAACATCCTCGCCTCCCCTGCCCCGACTGCGCTGAAAACTCCCGTCCGACAGGATCACCACAACATCTGGCGCGGGATCCAATCGCATCGCCTGACTCAATACCGCTTCTATGCCATCCGGGTGATCCTGACGCCAACCAGAGCCCGACCGACCATCCGTACGGAAGGAGCGCAGCAACCATTCATTTGCCGCTCGCTTGTTAGAGACCGTTGCCGGTACCAGGTAATCCCGAAAGGTGTCATACCTCCGCGAAAATTGAATCAGTCCAAATAACGTATTCGCGTTCAGACCTTCTATCAGCCTCTGCGTCTCTGCCCGCATCTGCAGCATGCCGCCACCGCTGCTCTCAACTTTCCGCACCACGGATGCAGATACATCAAAGGCAATCACAATGCGCGTTGCCTGATCACGAATGCCATAAAATTGAATATCGGATGTTCCCCCCAGGCCTCCTTGCATGCCTCCCAACAAACCAGATTGACCCAACAGCGTCGTCATCTGACTCATGTGCAGGCTGTCACCAAAAGAATCGATCGCATCCATCCCTTCCGGTAATGCCACACTCCCAGGCATCAAAACTTCACTCAAAATAGGTCGACTGGAACTCGCTCCACCAGCAGCCCTGTTAAACTCCATCTGCGCCGCTCTTTTCTCCAACCTTTGCTCCGGCAAGGCTATTCCCACCGGCGCCTTGAACTCGACTTCGCTCCGCAGCGCCGGACCCACCACCCCAATCCATAACGAAACAAGCACTATACAAACCTGCATCACGCCGGCACAGACTAATGCTTTCCCATATCGCACAAAAAATAACTTAAACATGGTAAGCTAAAAAACAATCAAAACCCGCCCCGTCAAGGCTGAGTGCACAAAAAAGCACCTGCTTTACGGCAGGTGCCTGAAAACGAATAATCTCTCAAAAGCTGTTTAATTTGGACTAATCGGCTGAAAATCAGCGTGATTTTCAGTGATTATAACAGGAGGAAGTAAACTAGAGCCTCTTCTGGTTTGCAATATCGTCACAGAGGATCTCGCTGTTGGCGGTATTAACTCAATAGAGGTAATGGATGCTGCTGTACTACGCAGTTGAGCAGCCAACTGAGGTGAACCAGTCATGTCGGATAATGTCGGTGAACGAAGCGTCAAACTACTGGCTGAAACAGTGGCAGTACTTTGGTAAATGCGATTGGGTGCAAGGCTGTAAGGATTTCCCACAACCACGGCAAGAACCTCACCACTCTCGCTCATCAATACGGTCGCAAAACCATTGAATACAAGGAAGACAGGGACGTCCTCGGCTTCCACTTCTTCAGCAGCAAGAACTTGTGCGGTGAAGGCAGGAAGCAAAAAGAAAGCTGACAGAAGAAGCAATATCTTTTGGAATTTCATAGATTTACCTTAATTGAGGTCTCCAACAAAGCACTAATCCTGTTCCAAGTCAACGGCGAATTCGTGGTCGCAAAACCACCACACTACATGACAAAAAAAACACCTGCAATGACGCAGGTGTCGTAGGCTGGGTTACCAGCGGTGAAAGGCAGTACTCAGTTAGGGCTGGGCACCGGCGCGAGAACATCAGCAGTAGTTGTGCTGGTGACAATCGCTGCAGGCAGGAGCAATCCATCCTGGCGCGTAACAATGACAGATGCCCGGGCGGTAGCCGGAATAGCGGCTTGTGTAGTAATGCTGGCTGCCAATTGTACCGCTTGCGCAACTACCGAGGGAGCCGGAAGCACAGCTGCGGAAGAAGGTGGACGTAAAACCAGACTGTTAGCGGAAATCGAAGCGACTGCTGCAGCAGGTTGACCCTGAGTCAGACCGTAAGGATTGCCGGTCACCACAGCAAGAACAACGAGATCGTTGTCCATGACGACAGTGTAAGTGCCGTTGAACACCATAATAACGGCGACTTCTTCGGCTTCTTCCTCTTCAGCGGCAACTGCCTGAGCAGCAAAGGCTGGAAGTAGGAAACAAGCTGACAATAAGAGGAATAATTTTTTAATTTTCATATGAGACATCGTTGAAAGGAATTTAGGAAACCCTCATTTGGGGAGCAAGTCAATGGATAATTCTTGTTAAAGAGTATATTTATGCAAACTGTTCAGTTGGAGTTTCCACGAAAGGAGTTCCAGGCTGCGAGGGCATCCTGACTTTGACTGCTTGGCTGCGCATTCAAATCGCGCCAGACAACGCGCCCTTCGTAAACAAGGAAAGTTTGCCGTCTGAAACCCATCCCCAGAATGGTGCCCACCCCAAAAGCATTGCCCAACTCCCGCTGGCGATCGGAAATCAGGTCGAAAGGCAGCTCCTCCTCTTCCTTAAATCTGCGCAAGGCATCCAGGTCATCAGTGCTAACGCCCAGAATGGTCATTCCGACCTTTTGCACAGCATCAAAATTATCGCGCAAATTACACGCCTGAATCGTGCAACCACGGGTACTGGCACGCGGATAAAAATACAAGAGCACAGGCCCCCGAGCATAGATTTCGCCCAACTGAACCCGCTGTCCAGTCTGCAAGGTCACACTCAAATCAGGTGCCTCAGCACCGACCTCCAGGGCGTTGCTGCCAAAAAGTGGAAAGGTAAATGCACTCATAATAACGAACAGTAAGAATTTCATATTCAATCCAACCTAGATCAAACTTTGCCCCAACGCAAATCACAACAAACCATGAACCTGATGCACCGCGTCGAATCCTAAGCATCACGCGGACACAACCCAAGTTCCAATCGCAATTCCAAACGGGAAGCCCCGGCCGGGACATCCGTTTGAGAGGGAAGCAAACTGTTTAGCCAGAATTCATTTAGATCACCATCCCGCACCAAAAGCCCGTGATTCAGGAATAGCATCAACGCATGAATTTGTGATTGACGGCAACGATCACCCGTCCTTTAGTCCCATCCCTTTAAGGAGAGGTGACAGAGTGGCCGAATGTGCACGATTGGAAATCGTGTGTACCCCACAAGGGTACCGAGGGTTCGAATCCCTCTCTCTCCGCCATTTTTATGTCAAGAACCCGAAATGGCACAGTTTCTAATTCTCGTGTTACGTCCTGCTGGTTATGACCACGCTACGTCCCTAGACAAAGGCGCCTACCGTGATATCGACGCCTTGAACGACGAGATGGAAGCTGCTGGTATTCGGGTTTTCGTGGGCGGACTTCGCCCGCTGCGCGAGGCCCAAACCCTGCATATACAAATCGACGGAAGCATCTCTTTAAGCGGGGCCTTCTCTGCATCCGAGATGAATTACATAGATGGGTTGTGGATACTTGAGTGCGAGAATATGGACGACGCATTGAACTGGGGACGAAAAGCTTCATTGGCTTGTCGAGCCTCCACAGAAGTTCGCCCATTTTATTAAATATAATGAACCTAACAATGCGGTGGAGCCAACTCCGGCATGTGTCTCACCTTGAACGTTGAGCAAAAAAAAATGAATCTCACGCCAGCTTACGCTCAAGACCCTAAGAACCAAAGATTTATCAATTGCGATGGCAATGGTAATGAGTTCGAACGAGGTTCTATCGAGATTGCTGGCCCCAGTTTTGGGACAGGCTCTTAAAAAGGTTCACTTTATCGTTGTGGATAGTGCACATTGTCTAAAGTAGATGAGACGAATCCATGGGAGTATCCGCGCAACGCTTGTATCTGGGGCTTGGCGGGTTCGCTGGATCAGTCTGATTTGGTGTCGGATAAAGCGGACCTGAGGAGCGAAAAGGTGCGATATCCAGTTGACCGGGTGATGAGGACAATTGCATGATGCGAGAATGGAAATACGCTGCTACACGCTGCCTCCGATTGGAACGAACAGTTATCTGTTGATACCACCGGAGAGTGAAGGTGCCATACTGGTGGATGCGCCACTGAACTCATTTGCAACGGTGGAAAAAGTTCTGGTTCAAACCGGGCGAAAATTGAGTGCGTTATTGCTGACCCACGGACACTGGGATCACACCTTGGACGGTTGGCGTTTCAATCAAGCAGGCATACCGGTGTACGCACATCGAGGGGACGACCTGTTGTTGTCTCAACCGGAGGCGATGAGTGCATTTTCCATTCCTGGTCTGAAAATGCAACCGGTGCATGTCGATCATTGGGTCAAGGGCGATGACCGCATCGCGATTGCCGGGATGGATTGGGAAGTGCGAGCGGTTCCTGGTCACAGTCCGGGCAGCGTTTTGTTCTGGTGTGAACAAGCGCAATTGGCCTTCGTGGGAGATGCTCTGTTTGCAGGCAGCGTTGGCCGTACGGATCTACCCGGAGGCGATTTTGCTGAGTTGGAGACCTCAATCCGCACCCAAATCTATACTCTGCCACCTGCCACACGGGTTTTCCCAGGTCACGGACCGGAAACCAGCGTTGGCACTGAAATGCAATCCAATCCCTACGTGCACGCATGAAAGATTTTTATGAACCATGGATGCGGGCAGCGATAACTGAGGCGTGCCACGCCACGGGCAGAGTTTATCCTAATCCGGCGGTTGGCGCGGTGATTGTGCAGGGAGAGACCGTGGTCGCGCGCGGGCATACTCAGGCACCGGGTTGCGCGCACGCGGAAGTGGAGGCGATCAGGCATTGGCGCGCGGCAGGCTTAAACGCCGATGCCGCGACTACATTGGTGGTGACCATGGAGCCCTGCAGCACCTTTGGCCGGACGCCACCCTGCACCCAGGCGATTTTGGAGTCCGGCATCAAGCGCGTGGTGGTTGGCACTGTAGATCCCAATCCAAAGCACCGCGGTAGGGGTATTGAAATTCTGCGCGCAGCGGGCGTAGAAATAACTTGCGGGATTCTGGAAAAAGAATGTGCAGATTTAAACATGCCTTTTCATTTCAATGCAGAAAGCGGCAAAGTCCTGATTGCTGGAAAGATTGCCACTACACTCGACGGAAAAATTGCCACTAGTACAGGCCATTCGCGATGGATTACCGGCGAAGAAGCCCGGCTGGACGTGATGCGTTGGCGCGATACCTTTCCGGCGATTGCGGCCGGTGCAGGCACCATCTTGGCAGACAACCCAAAACTGACCGTGCGCTTGCCTGGCAAAGAAGAGCGGAGCCCCATTCGCATCATCTTCGACCGGCGCCTGCTCACCCTGATTCAACCTTTACCTACGGTGTACACCGATCAGTGGAGAAGCCAAACCATTTTGGTCACAGAGCTGGAACACGCACACAAAGCGGAAAAGACTGCGCAGCAGCATGGATTCAAAGTATGGGGCTTGCGCGGATGCGGACGTGCCCAAGGTTTTAAGGAATTTCGTGAACGCTGCGCCAGCGAAGGCATTTTAGGCGTTTATGTGGAAGGCGGCAGAAACCTCTTGAGTAAACTGTTGCGCTGTAGAGAGCTGGACTATCTGTTCGCTTACCGCGCACCTATCTGGTTGGGCGATGAGGCGGCACCGGGACCGTTCAGCGGTTTTATGCCGGAATCCCTCGAACAAGCTTTCAGAATCGAATCTCCTCGTACCGCCACTTTCGGGCCCGACCAATTGATGCATGGCCCCATCAAATATCCCTTGATCGACAGTCAATCGTGATAGAATACAGTCAGGAATATGCGGTTGACTATGTCAATTACCGCTTTGCCTATTGCCGCTTCCGCGAGCTGGAACACCTGTCGGAACTGGACGATGCCTATGCTGCGGGATTTTTACCCGCCTCGGGCGAACCCTTCCCTGAACCCTTGTTGTTTTATCAGGCACGCAGCGTGCGCGTGGATCTGAGAAACTTTTCATTCAACAAAAAGCGTCGCTACCATCAGCGTCAACTGGATGAAACGGGCGTTGAGTTCGATGTGATGTCCAAAGCAGAATTCCGCAGTGAAGCAGCCCTGATGGAAGAACTGCGGGGGGAAGCGTTGGAGTGGGTCAAGGCCCGGTATCCGCACAGTTATCTGCCACCAGCGCGGCTGGAATTCATTCTCGAGCGCCCTTTTCTAACGCACGTGGCCCGTGCGCGGCATGGTGCGCATACACTGGGATACGCCTTAATTTGCAGGGGAACCCATAGCGTTCATTATTGGTTTGCCCTGTATCGACCACAGGTCTCAAGCAGCCTGTCGGCTGGCAAATGGCTCATGGGGAGATTTTTGCAATGGGCTGCAACCCAGGAATTGAGTTATGCCTATCTGGGTACCTTATACGGCAGCAAAAGCGCGTATAAAATACAGGGCATCAACGGCTGCAGTTATTTTAACGGCAGGGGATGGAGCACGGATTTTAGCACCCTGCAGCTTGATTGAGATTACAAGGTTTTCGCCACTACCTGATTGCGCAATCCACCGGATCAAATGAGGAATTCAGTGGATTATGCGGTCCCCGGCACGTCACCCGATCCTTACCTTGAAAATGAAAGGGCCGGACGAAACCCCAAACGTCCGGCCCCATCAGGCTTAATCCCGAGCACAATCAATCGAGATTAATAATAACTTGTGTGTACCCCAATATGTTAACCAAACCACAGTGTAGACACGCATAACAAATAGCCAATTGCATGCCAATTGCGCTGCCAGGATAAATTTAGCCATAAAAAAAAGCCCTTCCATTGGAAGGGCTTAAGAAAGCAAAGGCAACTGGATCAGATGGCCCCGTCGCCGGTTTCATCTGTACGGATGCGTACTGCTTCGTCGATTGGAATGACGAAGATTTTGCCGTCTCCAATTTTGCCGGTTTTAGCGGCACCCTTAATGGCGTCCACTGTCTTGGCGACCAAGTCGTCGGTAACAGCGACATCGACCATGACCTTCGGCAGAAAATCCACAGTGTATTCACTGCCGCGGTAGATTTCAGTGTGACCCTTTTGGCGGCCGAAGCCTTTGACTTCAGTGACGGTCATGCCTTCGACTCCGATTTCGGAGAGGGCTTCTTTCACTTCTTCCAGTTTAAAGGGCTTAATGATGGCTTTAACGAGTTTCATGTCTTTTCAATCTTTCTGTTTTATAGGATTCACATTAAACAATTTAGATCAAGTGATTTAGTCAGATGAATCCTGATAATTACTTGGTTGCAGACTGAATCGGGGATAAGCTTCCTGGCCGTGCTCGCCGATGTCGAGACCTTGGATCTCTTCTTCAGCGCTTACGCGGACCCCGATGGTCACCTTGAGAATGGTGAAGATGATGAAGGCGGCCACGAATGCGAACGCGCAGATAGCGAGTGTACCGATCAACTGAGTAACGAAGCTGACTTCAACGCCTTCCTTGGCGAAGATAGCGACAGCGAGGGTACCCCAAATTCCGCAAACACCGTGTACCGAGATGGCACCGACCGGGTCATCAATCTTGATCTTGTCGAAGAACAGGATGGAGAACACTACGATCACACCAGAGATCACACCGATGAGTAGAGAACCGTACAGAGTTACTGCATCGGCACCGGCAGTGATGCCCACCAGACCGGCCAAAATACCATTCAAAGCCATGGTCAAATCGGGCTTTTTCACCACAAACCAGGAGACGAACAGAGCGGCCAGAGCGCCAGCAGCGGCGGCGACACCTGTTGTTACGAAGACGTAAGAAACTTCGCCCGGATCAGCGCTGAGCACGGAACCGCCGTTGAAGCCGAACCAACCCAACCAGAGGAGGAACACACCGATAGTGGCCAGAGGCATGCTGTGACCGAGGATCGGGCGGATTTTGCCACCGGCGAGATACTTGCCAGCACGAGGTCCGAGAACGATGACGCAAGCAAGGGCAGCGAAACCGCCAAAGCCGTGTACCAAGGACGAACCAGCGAAATCATAGAAGCCCATGGCATCGAGGAAACCTTCACCCCACTGCCAGGAACCAGTGATCGGGTAAACAAACATCACCAAAACAGCGGCAAAAATCATGAATGAACCGAGCTTGACGCGCTCTGCGACCGCACCGGAAACGATGGTGGCAGCGGTAGCGGCAAACATGGCCTGGAAGATGAAATCGGTCCAGGCAGTCATGGCGAGGCCAGTGCCGCCGTAAGTGATATCGATTTCACCACCGTAGTCCGCCATAGTGACTGGAGAGCCGAAAGCGAAGAAGCCGTTAAAATCACCGGGATACATGGCGTTGAAGCCATAGATGAGGTAAGTAATGATACCAACCGAGATGATGAAAACGTTCTTCACCAGAATGTTAACCGTATTCTTGGCCTGGGTCATCCCCGCCTCGAGCGTGGCGAAGCCCAGGTGCATGGTGAATACCAGAGCGGCCGCGATCAGGATCCAGAGATTACTGACAGTAAAGAATGGAGTTGTCAGGTAGCGGTCATAGTATCCTCGACAGCGGACTGTTGCTCGGGGGTCAAGGCCTCCCAGGAACCGCCGAGCTGGAGGAAACGGAACAGTTGGGCACCGATATAGTCGACGGCACCTTCGTCATAATCTTCATAGTCCTCATCGAGCATGTCGGCGGAGACTTGCCACTCATCGGCAGTTGGATCGATCGTTGCCTGAAGAGTAGCAGGAAGCAGAAGTGCGCCTAACATACCCAGCAGCATGAGGAGCTGCTTTAATTTATTGGTCATTTGCATCATGGGTTGGTCTAAGTTAATACGATTGATGATAATGTTTCAGGACAAGCAACTGAAACAGCAGGGCACAATAAGCAGCCGTCATGCCAATTTGCAGAGTCAAACAAACTGCAACTGAAATTACTTAGGTTAGATGGGCATGAAAAATCAGTGATCTGCGCTTGCGAACGGCTGCCAAGCTTGGTTGATTGGCACTAATGCAAGCTAATCGCACAATTACAGTCGCCCGTGGAGATGGAATCGGGCCGGAAATAATGGACGCTACCCTGCGCATATTGAAAGCGGCGGGGGCTCGCTTGAATTATGAAGAGATCGAGATTGGGGAACAGCAATACCTTGCAGGGCATTCTTCGGGAATCACGCCGACCGACTGGAAGACATTACTGCGCAATAAAATTTTGTTGAAGGCCCCGATCACCACGGCCGCTGGGAGGGGGCTACAAGAGCCTCAACGTGACCATTCGCAAGAGCCTGCGATTATTTTCCAACGTGCGCCCGTGCAAGGCGTACTCTCCCTACGTGGCGACTAATTTTCCGAATATCGACATGGTGATCATTCGCGAAAACGAAGAGGATTTGTACGCTGGCATTGAGCACCAGCAAACGGACGAAGTGGTGCAGACGCTAAAGCTGGTGAGCAGACCCGGCTGTGAAGCCATCTGCCGCTATGCGATGGAGTATGCCCGCGCCTACGGCAGACGCAAAGTTACCTGCTTGACCAAGAGCAACATTATGAAGCATTCCGATGGCTTGTTTCAGAAGACCTTCGAGCGCATTGCAGCTGAGCCTCAATACAGTGATATCGTCACTGAACACAGGATTATAGACATCGGAGCGGCTCTGGTTGCCGCCCACCCTGAAGAGCTGGATGTCATTGTAACCTTGAATCTGTACGGCGATATTGTGAGTGACATCGCAGCGCTGGTAGCTGGTTCGGTGGGCTTGGCAGGATCCGCCAACATAGGCTTCGACGCGGCCATGTTTGAAGCAGTGCACGGATCGGCGCCGGATATCGCAGGCAAAGACATTGCCAATCCATCGGGGTTACTGAATGCAGCCGTGATGATGTTGGTGCATCTGGATCAGGGCGACATCGCATCAGTCATTCACAACGCCTGGATGAAAGCCTGGAAGACGGTTTTCATACCGCTGATATATACAAGGCAGGCAGTTCAGCGCGCAAAGTGGGCACCAAAGCGTTCGCTGACGCGGTCATTGAAAGGTTGGGCCAAACTCCCGCCAACTTCAGGCCCAGTTCATTTGATAACAAAAGGCATCAAGGGTGGAAATGCCCAATCATCCGCGCCGCAAAAAGAAGTTGGTCGGCGTGGATGTCTTCATCGACTGGAATGGCGTCAACAATGAAGGCAATCGCGACGCCGATCAGATCGGCAAGCTGCTGGAGGCGGTCAACGGTGACGGCTTGCAGCTGCGCGTCATCACCAACCGCGGGGTGAAAGTTTATCCTGAGGGACTGAAGGAAACATTTTGCACCGACCATTGGCGCTGCCGTTTTATGGCAACCAATGAAAGCGGAGCCACCCATGGACAAATCTCCAGTCTTCTGTTGAGAGTTGCAAACGCCGGTTTGGATTTTATCAAAACAGAACACCTGTACTATTTTGACCAAGAGCGCGGGTTCTCATTGGCGCAAGGCGAATAACGCATGGTCTGGCTGCTAGTTGTTTCTCTTATCTGGGGACTGTCGTTCGGGCTGATCAAGGTGAGCTTCGGCGGAGTACCGCCCGGCTTTCTAACCGCGGCCCGCCTGGCATTGGCACTGCTGGTATTTTTGCCCTTTCTGCGGTGGCGTGGACTGGGATCGAAAACAGTTGCTCGGTTGATGCTGCTGGGGGCATTGCAGTATGGCATGATGTACTACCTGCTGTTCAATGGGTTCCGCTATTTGCAAGCGCATGAAGCAGCGCTGTACACTATCACTACCCCACTGTTTATCGCTGCCTGGTACAGTTGGCGACACAGGTATTGGCACAGTCGATTGGCATTGGCAGCAGCAGTGGCTGTGATTGGGGCTGCGGTCATTCAATTTCAGCCGGACAAGGCATTTTCGGGATGGACCGGATTTTGGCTGCTGCAAGGTTCCAATCTCTGTTTTGCCATAGGTCAACTGTACTATCGCGAGCTGCGCAACAGCATTTCACAGGCTCTGACAGACGCGCAATTGTTTACCTGGATCTACGTGGGTGCCACGGTCATGGGAGTTGGCTTCACGACCTGGGAAGGTTCCTGGAATACCTGGCAGTCACTCAGTCAAACCCAATGGCTGGCGTTGCTGTATCTGGGTACGGTCGCCTCTGGTTTGGCGTTTTTCCTGTGGAATTATGGTGCCGCCCGTACGGCTCCGGGGCCGCTTGCAGTGATGAACAACGTGAAAATACCGATGGCGATTGCCCTGGCCGTGACTCTTTTTGGCGAGCAGGCGCATTGGGAGCGCTTCATACCCGGCTGTCTGCTCCTGGGTGTAGCCCTTTGGCTCGGCAACCGGCACAACCGCACCTGCTGAAAAACAGCCAAGGTACCCTCAGCCGACGCGCACAACTGCAGTGAAAAGGCGCGTTGGTTGTCTCTCAATGGTTGATCGCAACGATTTGAGATCAGCGTTGATTTGTGCAACGCAAGTGACCATGGTCGTTGTTCAATTATGCAACAACAGCAACAGCCGCCACCGCCAGAAGCTGCAACGGAGCCGCAAAAAGCCACCGGTCTTATCCGTATTGTGCGGGCTGCCGGCTATTCACTGGAAGGACTGGGTTCTGCCTACAAACATGAAGCTGCATTTCGGCAGGAAGTTTGGCTGGCGATTCCACTCATCCTGTTGGCGTTGCTTTTTCCCATCAGTGGCATTGCCAAGGCGCTGCTCATTGGCAGTGTCGCGTTGGTCCTGGTGACAGAGTTACTGAACTCTGCAGTGGAATGGGTGGTTGATTATATATCGCAACAAAAGCACCCGTTCGCCAAGCGCGCCAAGGATATGGGAAGTGCTGCGGTCATGATCAGTCTGTGCAATTGTGCTGCAGTGTGGATCCTCGTGGTGGGCAGTGAACTCGCGGTGATCCGTCAGTGGCTGGGAATTTGAAATTATGTTGGAGCCATTACCGAACTGGACACGCAAAGACCTGTTGTCGACCGAAGGGCTGACGCGGTCTGAAATTGAAACCATCCATACCCTGGCGCGTTCCTTCAAAACCGCGATCACCAACGGGGTGGGCAAGCTTCCCTATCTGGAGGGCAAGACTCTGATCAACCTGTTTTTGGAGCCCAGCACACGAACCCGTGTGGCCTTTGAACTGGCGGCGAAACGGTTGGGCGCGGATTGCACCACGATTACGGATTCTGCCAGCAGCTTGTTAAAGGGCGAAACCTTGCGCGACACGGCTCAGGTGATCCAGGCCCTGCAGGCGGATATGATCGTTATCCGGCACAGTGCTGCCGGCGCGGCGCATTATCTGGCAGACAGGTTGCAAATTCCGGTCATCAATGCGGGCGATGGCTGCCACGAGCATCCGACCCAGGCGCTGCTGGACTCTTTTACGATGCTGGAACACTTTGGTTCATTGGAAGGGCGCAAAGTAACCATACTGGGCGACATTTTATTCAGCAGGGTTGCGCGCTCCAACATCTGGATGTTGACGCAACTGGGTGCCAAAGTGACGGTAGCCGGGCCGAGAACACTGGTGCCTGAAACCTTTAGGGATCTGGGCGTTGAAGTCTGCCACGATCTGAAAACCGCGTTGGCGGATGCGGACGTAGTTATGCTGTTGCGCATCCAGAAAGAGCGGCAAACTTCGTCGCACTTTCCGGGACTGGGGGAGTACCGCAGCATGTTCGGACTTACCGTGGACCGGGCATCCTGGTTAAAGCCTGAAGCGCTGATCATGCATCCAGGGCCCATCAACCGTGGCGTCGAGATTGATTCGCCGCTGGCCGATCATCCGCGATCGGTGATTTTACAACAGGTAACCAACGGTGTCGTTAATCGCATGGCAGTCCTGTGTCTGTGTTGCCAGGCGCTTAACCCCCAGCCAGGAGTTGAAAGCAATGTCTGAACTACTTTGGATACGCAACGGTCGGGTGATCGATCCGGCCTCAAAGCGCGATGAAAGAGGCGAAGTATGTGTGCGCCATGGCAAAATTGTCGCCAACTTGACCGAGGAGGAAAAAGCCGCCGCAACAATATTTGATGCCGCTGGCAAGATTGTGGCTCCCGGCCTGGTTGACATTCACGTGCATTTTCGCGAGCCGGGACAAACACACAAGGAGGACATTGGCAGCGGTAGTAGGGCCGCAGCTGCGGGTGGTTTCACCACCGTAGTGTGCATGCCGAACACCTCACCGGTTGCCGACAATCCCGGCACCATCCAACGCATCAAGGATGCAGCGCAAAGAAACGCAGTGGTGAATGTATATCCAACCGGGTGCTTGACGATCGGCATGAAGGGAGAGGAACTGGCTCCTATCGGTTCGTTAAGGCGGCCGGGGTAGTGGCTGTGACTGATGATGGTCTGTGCGTTCAAAACAACGAGGTTATGCGCCGGGCAGTCGAATACGCACGCATGTTTGGACTGGTGGTGATGGACCACTGCCAGGATGCCTCCATGACCAAAGGTGCGGTGATGAATGACGGTTACTGGTCGTTGAAGTTGGGACTGAAGGGATGGCCGGCGGCAGCGGAAGATTTGATCATTGCGCGCAATATCGTGTTGGCCGAGTTCCTGGATGCCCACATCCACATGCAGCACGTCAGCAGCGCAGGCGGAGTTGAACTATTGCGCAGAGCCAAAAAACGCGGGGTGAAAGTTTCCGGCGAAGCTGCGCCTCATCATTTTTTCTTCACCGATGCGTGCTGCCGCAACTATGACACCAATTTCAAAATGAACCCGCCCTTGCGCACAGAGCGCGACCGGCTGGCGATTATTGATGGATTGCTGGACGGCACTCTGGATATCATTGCCACCGATCACGCTCCGCATACCGAAGACGAAAAGGACTGCGAATTTGATTATGCTCCCTTCGGAATCATTGGCTTGGAAACCGCATTGGGAGCCTCGCTGGAAACACTGTATCACAGCGGCAAGATGACTTTGCCGGAGCTATTGAGCTTGATGACCAACAAGCCTGCGGCTATTGTGAATCTTCCCAAAGGCACACTGACACCGGGTGCGGACGCTGACATCGTGGTCTTTGATCCGGATTGTCCGGTGCAGGTTGATGCCCGCCAATTGCAAAGCAAGTCGAGCAATTGCCCATGGCATGGGCACACGCTGCGCGGCAAGGTCAACGCCACCTTTGTAGCAGGCAAACTCGTCTGGGACGGCGAGACTGGGCGCATCATCCACCATTGACGGCACCATGTCTATAAACATCGCGGCGTCCATTTACACCTTGATTCTGTTCGGTTGTTCGTTGATCGCCTTCGGGTGGGTGGTAAAACGCTGGCTCAGCGAACGCGAAACCGGGGAAATTCACCCTTTGTTACCTCCCTGGTGGCTGCGTCCGATAGATTTTGGGCTGTGGATTGCTGCCATGATGTTGTGGTTTGTATTGGCATCGGCTCTGGCCGAACCCCTGAGTGCATTCATCCAAAACTTCAAAGAGGCCGAAGCAGCAGGCATACTGGCGACACTACTTTCCGGTATTCTGATGCAATTGGGGATGTTGGCGAGTTTCCTGTATGTTCGCCACCACTTCGCCAGCGAAGCCCACCTGGATCTCAACCCAACGACCAGAACTACCAAACAAATCATCGGCTTAGGGTTTTTATCCTTTCTGGCTGCTTATCCGGTCATTGTAGTGGTCAATCTCGTTTGGACCTTCATCACCATGGTGCTGAACTCCATCGGATTGGGACTGCCGGAGGGTCCGCAACCGGTGGTAACCATGCTAATGGAGAGGGAGGAAGTGTGGATCTGGCCCTGGTGTTTTTGCTCGCGGTCATTATTGCCCCAATTGTTGAGGAAATGGTTTTTCGGGCGGGTATTTTCCGCTTCTTGCAAGGCCGGTTTTCCCTGGTTTTCTCCGTTGCTGTCAGCAGCGTATTGTTCGGACTGGTGCATGGGCATTTTCTCAGTCTGCCCGGACTGACCATGGTGGGTGTCGCATTGGCCATCGCCTACCACCGTACCCGCGACATCAGAGTCCCTATCGTATTCCACGCCCTGTTTAATCTCAATTCACTGCTACTGCTGAAACTGTGGCCTGAAATCGCCATCTAGCAGCCGCCCAATAAGAGCATGAATGACTTCAATCCAGTCGATCTGTTGGAAAAGCTCCGATCTGGTATGGAGTGCAAAACGGCGGAACATACCGAAAGGCTTGGCTATGCGTTGGCGCAACAACTACCGGCTGATACCTGGCTGGCACTGCGCGGCGATCTGGGAGCGGGCAAAACAACGCTCGTGCGCGGAACTGCGAAAGCGCTGGGTATAACGTCGGCGATTACAAGTCCAACCTATACCATTTTCAACCTGTATCAGGGCTCCCGGCAACTCATGCATATGGATGCCTACAGATTGGAGAATGCGCACGGCATGGACGCACTCATGGTGGAGGAATTTTTATCCAGCCCATATTTGGCCATTGTTGAGTGGCCGGATCGAATTGCCGACTGGTTACCCAGCAACACGGTTTGGCTGGATATCACCATTCAAGCTGATGGTGTATCCCGCTCGGTGCGCAGAGTTTCCCTACCCTGTTAATCCAGATTGCGATGCTTCATCATCTCCGCGCAATAACATCGGTATCCGCCGCCACGATTCTATCCCGTATTCTAGGATTAATACGGGATGTGCTGCTGTTTGCGATGTTAGGTTTAAGCAGTTTGAATTCAGCCTTTATTTTTGGGTTCACCCTGCCCAACCTGTTTCGTCGCTTGCTGGGTGAAGGGGCCTTAACCTCTTCCTCGGTCCCGTTGCTAACGGATGCCCTGGCACAAGAAGGAAAGATCAGCGCCTTCAAACTGCTGAATCAAATACTGACACGCCTCGTCATTGCATTGCTGGTTTTGACTATGGCAGGCATCGCTGCCCTTTCCAGCATTCACCATTTTGACGGATTGCCAGAGCGCTGGCATACCGGAGCCAACTTTGCCGTAGTGCTTTTGCCATACATGATCCTGATTTGCCTGGCGGCGCTGATTTCGGCGAGTTTGAATACCTTAGGCAAGTTCACTTGGCCCGCACTTTCAGCAGTGTGGCTCAATCTGACCATGATCGCTGCTTTGATTATTGGGCTTTGTTTGACCGCATTACCGGAGGAAACCAAGGTCTGGATTCTGTGTGCGGGAGTGTTGGCAGGGGGGGTGTTACAACTGGGGATTCCTGCGCTCTGTTTGATTCGCGAGGGTTGGCGTCCTGGTTGGGATTTATCGACTGGCACCCGTTTGCAACAAATGCAGCAACTGTTGATTCCCGGACTGGTTGCCGCAGCAATATTCCAAATCAACGTACTCGTCTCAAGAGTTTTGGCGTTTGCATTGAATGACAGTGCGGCAGCTATCCTGTATCTGGCAAACCGTCTGATAGAGCTGCCGTTGGGAGTGTTTGCCATCGCTGTGACCACAGTTTTGTTTCCCAGCCTGTCACGTTTGGCCGCGGAGAACAAGCTGCAGGAGTTTGCCCGTTCGTACAGAGATGGGGTCGCCTTGATCATGAGTATCACGGTTCCCGCAGGCATGGGATTGATGGTTCTAGCCGATCCAATTCTGACCGTGCTTTTTCAGTGGGGAAATTTCGCCAAGGCAGATGTCCAGGCTACACGACTGCCGCTGATGCTGTTTGCCGCAGCAGTGCCATTTTATGCTTGGGCGACGTTATTGACCCGTTGTTTTCATGCGCGCAAAGACATGCGCACTCCGCTCAAACTCGCCGGGGCAAACTTTGTGCTGAACTTAGTCTTGAGTGTGATCTTGATGCGAAGTTTTGGAACTGCAGGACTGGCAGCCGCCAACCTGCTGGTATCGATAATCCATTGCATTCTTCTAAACCATTGGAAACCCCTGGGTGAACACCCTGCCATGATTACCGAGCGTCGAAGGATCTTTCGGACATACACGGCTATTTTCACAGCCACTGGAGTCATGGGAATCACCATTCATGGGGTACATGTCCTGGCGGCAGTCCTCATCCGTAACCACTTTGCCATGCATCCAAATCTGGAGGCAGCGCTGGTGGTAACCATTGGGGTGAGTACAGGGGTTGCTATTTATGGCATCGCGGTGCTCGTGATGGTGCCGGACATCGCACGTAGCCTGAAGCAATTGATAACCCGGAAGCTGGGGCGCTGACATAGACAGCCATTCAGGGCTCCCTCTGGCAAGATCCCTGTCGGGGCAGCATTCAGGGCTCCATTAAATCCTTACCCTAAGTCTGTGCGTGGTTCCGGCAATCGGCAGAGGCAACTTGTTGCCAGACATTACCTCACCATCCAACACCAGCGCCGGGGATTCCCTGCGTCCGCCCGCACAACCTGAATTTCGTAAGTAGCACCCCGGAACCGACGAACCGCAGTCATACCAGGCCAGTCCGATGGCAATTGCGGATCTACGGTCAGACCATCCAGCTCTGCACGGCAACCGAGCAAACCATCCACAACGGTACGAAGGTACCAGGCACTGGTTCCTGTGTTCGGCGAATGACTGCTTTTTCCGGCAATTTCAGGGTAAGTCGGTCCACGATAAAAATTGGGGATGTAAACTGGCAACTGATCGGCATCCCTGATAGCGCGTCCCTGTTCGCCGCCGGGCACCAGGCACCTCAAATACCGCCAGGCACTGTCGGCATCGCGATACAAAAACAAGCCGTACGCCCAAAACACCACAGCGTGACAATACACAGAACCATTTTCTCCGGTTCCAGGAGTTTTGAGTGTGATCTTCCCAACGTTACGGCGCATGCCCTCGTAGGCAGGCAACAGGATGGCCGGTCCTGCAGGTGTGTCCAACAACTCGCGCACTGCAGTACGCAAGGAGGCAAAACGTTGTTCATCCGCGACCTTCCCGATGAGCGCCCAGCTTTGCGCATTAATGAAAATACGGCCCTCAGCACAGGTTGAGGAACCTAAAATCGACCCATCGTCAGAAGTGGCGCGCTGATACCATTGCCCATCCCACGCTTGTTCATTGACGGCCTTGCGACAAGCCTCGGCTTCTTTGATGAAGCGCTTCGCATCCTCTGTTTTGCCAATAAAACCGGCTACTTCAGCCCATTGTTCCAAGGCATAAGCCAAGGCTTCGGTCAGCCAGATTGATTCACCTTTGCCATCCGGGCCAGCCATATTAAGAGGGTCATTCCAATCCCCCTGTCCGATGCGCGATAGGCCTCGCGCTGTGCGATCAGCCAGCAACCACTCCAAATTGCGCACAACGTGGCCATAGATCGAATCTTCGCCACCATCAACATAAGGGACTGACAGATTGAGCAGATCAAAATCGCCGGTTTCCGCCAGATAACAGCGCAGAGCAGGCGGACCCCACACTCCACTGTCTTTGTGCGGAATCGTAGTGATAGGCATCACATCCGCACGCGGATCCATGCGCAAACCATGGGGCATGAAACCATCTTTGTGCTGAAAATCCAGATTCTGGAGAACCACCGTCTGGCGGTGCCAGGATCCATTAAGGTGGCCGCCATTGCGTCCTGGATGGCATTTCGCGCCTGGGGTGCATAGTTGAATCTCAACGTACGCCCCACCCTCAAAACACGATCCTGCAGCCAGACATTGACGTAGTGATTGAAGGTCTCATCCGGGGTGTGAACTTGCACACCGGCAGGAAACTGCGCCCTGAATTCTCTCCGGCGGACAAGAATTTGTTCAACAGCGTCCGACCGTTGGTAGCGTTGGCGAATAGTGGCAATTTCAGCATCATCGGCGGCAGGTCCCATCAGCAACTGCAACGAGAATGACGAATCCGCAGCCAAATCCACATCATAACGCATTGCCGCAATGGTTTCCTGGTAGCGACTGCGCACATTCGGCCAATGGGATTCAATCACTGCCTGCGGACGTCCGAAATCACCGTGACCCAAAAATACTTCCTGGCGGGATTCCCAGGCTGAGGGGGTTTTATCAGCTAAAACGTAGGTGATATTTTTGCCAGCAGCCAAGCGGTCGTAGTCATCAATCTTCACGTAATACGGGAAGTAACGCATGATGAAACCGGAATGTCCGGATTCCCAGCCCGCCTGTTGGTCAAGCCGACCAGGGAATCCCAAAGGGAATGCTGGAATGACCTCCAGCGACCGCGCGGATCCGCACACATTGCTGACTTTGATCGACCAACATTCGACTGCGTCGTCCTGGGGCAATACGACCTGAACCCTTACTTCTATGCCATCCCTGCGCACCCGCCATTCCAAACTGTCCAAACTGACGGTAAAGCTGAAGGAATCGGGATCGGCATAGACCGGACCCCAAGGGGCACTCCACAGCTTACCGCTTTGTTTGTCGCGAATGTAAAACCAACGCCCCTCCCCGGCGTAGGCATGAGGGTTGGGCTGCATGAAAGCCCCGCGCCCTCTACCGCGGTGGTCCAGATGCAAAAACATCTGGTCATTCCAAAGATCGTAATCCGCGCGCTCCAACAACTTAGGATCGCGCAGCACAAAGCGGCTGCCATCTGACTGGAAGCCTGCCACGGTAGCAGGTACGGACATGGTCGTGTAGTGTAGGAAAGTGAGGGTCGTGACAACTGCCGGGCCCTAGGATCGGGACTTGGCAATTTCCACCAATTCGACGAAAGACTTGGCTTGCAAGGAAGCGCCACCAATCAGACCACCGTCAATATCGGGTTGGTCGAGCAGCTCTGCTGCGTTGCCCGGCTTCATGGAACCGCCATAGAGAATCCTGATCTTTGCGGCGGCAGCGGCACCCAACAATGCACTCAGCTCACTGCGAATCATGGCATGCACTTCCTGCGCCATTTCCGGGGTAGCAGTTTTGCCTGTACCGATTGCCCAGACGGGTTCATAGGCAATCACCAAATTGTCAGCATGTTCAGCAGTCACACCCTGCAGACCATTGACCAACTGAGATTTGACCACGTCGAAGGTTTTCTCAGCTTCACGCTCGGCGAGGGTTTCACCTACGCAAAGAATCGGCTTGAGAGAACTTTCCAGCGCGGCGAGCACCTTGGTATTGATGAAGGCATCGCTTTCACTGAAATATTCCCGGCGCTCGCTGTGTCCCAGAATGACATAGGTGCAAAACAAAGAACGCAACATGACGGGCGAAACTTCACCGGTGTAGGCACCCTCTGCCTTGGGATACATATTTTGTGCGCCCAGCTGAACATTGGAACCCTCCAATGCTTTGGCAGCGGACTCAATTGCCGTGAAAGGCGGGCAAACAACTGCGGTGACTTCAGTCTGCGTACCGATGAGTTGATCGATCTCTTTGATCAATTCAACGCCCTCGGCGGCAGTTTTGTTCATCTTCCAGTTACCTGCGATCAGATATTTGCGTGGATTGGTAGCCATAAAATTAGTGGATTATCGTGATGGTATGAGAGATTACTTGCTATCCAGCGCAACTACGCCCGGCAATGCTTTGCCCTCAAGAAATTCGAGACTGGCACCACCACCGGTGCTCATGAAAGACACTTTATCGCCATGACCGCTCTTCTTAATCGCCTTGACTGAATCGCCTCCGCCAATGATGGAAGTGCAATCGGCATTGGCAACTGCTTCAGCAACCGCGAAAGTACCTTTGGATGACTCCTTGATTTCAAAAATACCCATAGGACCGTTCCAAAGTACGGTTTTGGCACCCGCCACTTCCTTGCGATAAAGTTCAATGGTTTCCGGGCCGATATCAACGCCCTCCCAGCCATCGGGAATATCCCCACTGACAAATCGGGTGTTACCCAATGTACCGCCGCCGAAATCGAGCGCATCGCAGATCATATTATCCACTGGCAACAGGAATTTAACGCCCTTGGCAGCAGCCTTTTCCAACGCGGAGCGAGCGACATCCACCTTATCCGGTTCAGCGAGGCTATTGCCCACTTTGCCACCTTGGGCGAGGCGGAAGGTGTAGGCCATGGCTCCACCAATCAGAATTGCATCCGCCTTTTCAAGCAGGGCATCGATAACCGTAATCTTGTCGCTGACCTTGGCACCACCTAGAATCACAACGAAGGGACGGTCAGGGTTGGCAGTCTTGTCCCCGAGATAGGCCAACTCTTTTTCAATCAGATAGCCACAAACATTGGTGGGCAAAAAGCGGGTAACGCCTTCTGTGGAGGCGTGGGCTCTGTGGGCGGTACCGAAGGCATCGTTCACGTAAACATCGCCCAATTTAGCCAACTTCTGGGCAAAGGCTGCGTCGTTATCCGTCTCCTCCTTGTAATAACGCACATTTTCCAACAACAGTATGTCCCCATCCTTCATAGCAGCAACAGCAGCTTCAGCATCGGGTCCGATGCAGTCCTTGGCAAAACCAACCGGCTTGCCAATCAGCTTTGCCAGCGCCTCGCCAACAGGTGCCAGACTGAATTCAGGATTGCGCTCGCCACCCTTGGGACGCCCCAAATGGCTCATAAGGATTACGCGCCCTCCGTCACCGGTAAGTTTGCGCAAAGTGGGCAGAGCTGCGACGATCCGGGAATCATCGGAAATCTTACCACCCTTGATGGGTACGTTAAAGTCAACCCGAACAAGCACTTTTTTGCCTGATACGGAGATATCATCAATGGTTTTGATAGCCATAATTTGAAATAGTTTGAAGTGGTATAAAAAAGCCGCCCGAAGATCTTCGAATGAATCGAGGCTTCGGGCGGCCTAAAGAGTTCTCAGCTTAGAGGTGGAGCTTAAAGGGCAACCACCTTCTTGAGGAGATCCACAACGCGGTTCGAATATCCCCACTCGTTGTCGTACCAGCTGACCAACTTGAAGAAGGTACTGTTCAGACCGATACCGCTGCCGGCATCGAAAATCGAAGAGGCGGAACTATGGATGAAATCGCTACTGACCACTTCATCTTCGGTATACTCAAGAATACCCTTGAGAGGACCTTCGGCAGCTTCCTTCATCTTTTGGCAGATTTCCTTGTAGGAAGTTTGCTTCTCGGTCTTCACGGTGAGGTCAACCACAGAGACGGTAGGGGTTGGGACGCGGAAGGACATACCTGTCAGCTTGCCATTAACAGCAGGCAACACCAATCCTACAGCCTTGGCAGCACCGGTGGTGGAAGGGATGATGTTGGTAGCAGCGGTACGACCACCCTTCCAGTCCTTGCGTGAAGGACCGTCAACAGTCTTTTTGAGTTGCTGTGTAAGAGTGCACCGTAGTCATCAAACCTTCAACGATACCGAAGTTCTCGAGAACCACCTTGTGATAGGAGC
>JAJOKB010000114.1 GCA_021208135.1 Verrucomicrobiota bacterium
TTGCCGCATACCGGCAAATCCATCCGTGTCGGGATCACCGGGGTTCCCGGTGCAGGCAAGAGCACAACGATTGAAAACCTGGGGTTACGCTTGTGTGAAAAAGGACACCGACTGGCAGTACTCGCGGTGGACCCCAGCAGCACCGTAACGGGTGGCAGTATTCTGGGCGATAAAACGCGCATGGAGCACTTGTCGCGCCATCCCCATGCGTTTATCCGACCCACACCCAGCGGCGGAGCTTTGGGAGGGGTTGCACGCAAGACCCGAGAAACCGTATTGCTATGCGAAGCCTTCGGTTTTGATATTCTGATTCTTGAAACTGTGGGCGTCGGCCAAAGCGAAATCGCAGTGCGCTCCATGGTCGACTGTTTCCTCTTGCTCATGATTGCGGGCGCGGGAGATGAACTCCAGGGCATCAAAAAGGGCGTCATTGAAATTGCAGACGCCATTGTTGTGAACAAAGCGGATGGCGATAATGAGCGGCGCGCCCGCCTGGCAAAAGCCGAGTACAACCGTGTCTTGCATTTCTTACAACCGGCAACCGAAGGCTGGCAGACCCCTGCCCTCACCTGTTCGGCCATTACCGGAGCAGGCATGGAGGAACTCTGGCAAACAGTGTTGGATTTCATGCAACACGTGCGAGCAACCGGTATTTTTACCCAGCGCCGACAACAACAAAATGTGGCCTGGCTAAAGTCGATGCTTGAGGAAGGCATCTTGAACTACTTTTTTCAGCACCCGGAAATAGCAAGTCGCTTACCGCAGTTGCAATCCGCAGTGGCTAGCGGCAAAGCGCCTGCCACGGCTGTAGCCAGAGAGCTTCTGCAACACTTCTTTCAACCATGATTCTTCGCATTACCCAATATGGTGAACGCATTCTGGAACAGCCAGGACGCAAAGTGACCACATTCGACAAAAAACTCAGTTGTTTGGCTCAGGACATGATTGAGACCATGCATCACGCCGAGGGCATCGGACTGGCTGCACAGCAGGTCGATTCCGATCTGATGATCTTTGTCATGGACCTGGGTTTCATGGAGCAGGACGAACTGGAATACGAACTCGACGGCAAAACCCGCCCATCCACCTCATCATGCCTCTGGTCTGCGTGAACCCTGAGGTACAATTTTTGCCATCCCGCCCAGTCAAACATGAAGAGGGGCTGTCTTTCCTTCCGGGTATTCGCGGAGATGTAGAGCGTCCGGATGCTTTGGAAATGACTTTTCAAGATCTGCAGGGCGGCAAACATCTGCTGCGCGCCGCAGGTTGGTTTGCGCGGGTCATCCAGCATGAATACGACCATTTACAGGGCACCCTATTCATCGACCGCATGAACCCGCGTACCAGAAAATCCATAGACACGGCGGTTAAACGCTTGAAATTAGCCACAATAGCCGCCAGACCTGAGGCTTCCTAACAAGCAAATCCTACTCAAAACCATGAAATTGAATCAAGTTGCTGTGCAGCTCTATACGCTGCGCGATCATCTCAAAACCGCGGAAGACTACGCCAAGTCTCTGCAAAAAAGTTGCGGACATCGGCTACCAATCGGTTCAGGTTTCCGGCCCACGCCCATTACCTCCAGCTGAAATCCGCAAACTTTGCGACAAATTTGGCCTGGTACTGAATTCAACGCATGAGAACTCCGCTGAAATCCTGGAGAACCCTGAGCAAATCGTGCGCAATCTGCAGGAGTTTGGCTGCACCTACACAGCTATCCCTATCCTGCCGGAATCGACTTCAACAGCGAAGCCTCTGTAAATGCCCTCATTCATAAACTTGAGCATGCCGGTAAGGTTTTGGCCGATGCAGGTTTGGTACTCACCTACCACAACCACCATCATGAATTCCGTAAATTGGTGATAAAACCGTTCTGGAAGTCCTCTACGAGCAAACCGATCCCAAGCATCTGCAAGGCGAAATCGACACCTATTGGGTTCAATACGGCGGTGGAGACCCGACCGCCTGGTGCCGCAAGCTCGCCAACAGATTACCCCTGCTGCACATGAAGGACTACATGGTAACGGAAGACTACAAGATCAGTTTCACCGAAATCGGCAACGGAGTGCTGGATTTCAAGTCGATTATTGCTGCGGCGGAAGCCTCCGGTTGCCAGTGGTTTATTGTGGAACAGGACACCTGCCCAGGCGATCCTTTTGAATCCTTGGCCAAGAGTTTCTCCTACATTCGCGACCACTTGGTAACTGCTTGAAACAGCGGAACACTCAACAGAAATTAGCAATAGAGAGGGCGTTCCGCATCAGCAAACGCCCTCTCACTGCTTCTGAGGTACATGCATTGGCGGTGCAGGATTTGCCCGCGCTGGGCATACGTACCGTGTTCCGTAGACTCAGTGAATGGGTGAAAGCAGGTCGCTTGGTGCGGGTGGATTATCCGGGTAAACCACCCTTGTATGAAGTGGTTGCCGGCAAACACCATCCACACTTCATTTGCCGCATTTGCCAAAAAGTGTATGACCTCGATATGGAGGCAGTGGATGTCCCCGTCATCAATCCGCCGGACGGGTTTATCATTGATGGGCAGGAAACCATATTTTATGGGTCCTGTCCTCAATGCTACCAACGCCTCTCGTAAACAAAGCCACCGGGTCCTTCAAACACAATGCGTTGCGGGTTGTATGCCACACCGGCAATGCGCAGCTCATGTTCGCCCGGTAAAGTAGCCCCAACGTCAAATACCTGCGACCGTCCCGAATCCCTGAAGAACAGGAGAACCTTGCGCCATCTCCGGTAATTCCGCGCACTTCAATTTGATTGAGAAACTGAAGCACTTGCGGATCGTTGCCGAGTGTCGGTTCATGGCTTTCAACCGACTCCTTATTTTCGACGGATGTATCCTCGGCGACTTCGACTGGAAGCGGGTCCACCGCCACAGGGTTCAACGGCTCCGCCACCAAATCCACCCCAGGCTTCTGTGGCGTAACAGGAGAGACCACGGTCTCCTCCACCACCGCTACCGGCTTGGCTGTTTGTGTGGGCACTGTCGGCAATGGTTCAGCCGCTGGATCCGCTCGGGTCAATCCCCAGACAATGAGGGCCGTACCGGCACTGAACACCAGACAGATCGACACGACCAAGATCAACAACTGTGTAAAGTTGCCGCCATTGGGCGCGGGACTACCGGTACCAGGGGCCGAAGGGCCCTTACTTCCAGGCGGGGCTGGGCGCATGGATTCGCCGGTTTGGGCTCTTTTAAGTGCTTCGTTAATCAGACTCATGTTAGCTTGGACTCCTTAATCGCGCGTCTGGCCTCCCACCAGGTTACTTGATCACTGGACTTAACATAAGCTGCCAGCAAAGCCTTGTCGCACAGGTTATTGATAATACGTGGAATGCCTTTACTCCGTCGATGAATCGATTTGATCGCGCGCGGTGTAAATGTAGGGCGTCCATTACCTCCTGCCAAGCTAATGCGGTGTTGAATATAGTGTCCGACCTGTTCCACAGACAATGGTTGCAGCTCACAATATACCAAAACACGCTGGCGCAATTGGCGTAATTCTTCGCGCTCCAGCTTACGCTTCAACTCCGGTTGACCGATCAGGATAATTTGCAGCAACTTCTGCGTGTTGGTTTCCAGATTGGACAACAAGCGTACATGTTCCAGCGCCTCGAATGTCATATTCTGCGACTCATCAATGATCAAAACAATATCTTTTCCCTGCTCGATCAATGAGAGCAGATGGTTGTTGAGAGCATCCAGCAAGTCATTGCGCGATCGAAAATTTTTCTTAAACCCCAACTCGCGTAAAATGGCCTGCAAAATTTGGGTTTCGGAAAGCCTCGGATTCAGAATGAGCGCAGTTTCGACTTTGCGATCATCCAACTCCTCCAGCAGTTTACGGCACAGCGTGGTTTTACCGCAACCGACCTCACCGGTCAGCACAATGAATCCCTTCTTTTCCTCAATACCATAACGCAAGTGCTGAAGAGCCTCGAGATGAGTAGGTGATAGGAAAAGAAATTTCGGGTCAGGGGTAATGTTGAAAGGCATCTCCCGAAAGCCGTAAAATTCAAGATACATTGCTACAATAGGTGACAACAGAGACAGCGCTTGGCGATTGTTTTTTTAAATAGACCCAAACTGCTCCAGTGCCATGGTGAAGGAAGCATCGGCAAACTGCACGCGCCACACCAGTTGCCAATCATTATAATCATCGCGATCCACCAAAGTCTGCGCCAATAACCAATCTCCGGTAAGTGGGTCCTGCTGCAAGGTTGTGTGCTGGCGTGCGCGCGCTGGCGGATCCAAACGAATCGACTCATGCTCCTGAAAAACTGTCCGGTGACTTCAGCGAGGCGATCGGCATGCCAGTGAAACACGCCACGCCCGTCATTCACCGCAGCCGGATCCGGACACACTACAGGCGGTGGGCCACCGTCTTCAAAAGGCCTGCCTTCCCACTCGGCCAGCAGACCGGCCGCATCCAGCCAGGATTCCTGCGATAAAGCGCGCAAGAATGAGAACACCGCATCGCGCAATACCCGCAACACTTCATCCCTGCGCTTTACGGGATCCATCCTATCCGGACGCTGCGATTTCAACACCGGCAGATCATCCGATTCCTGTTTCACGTAATCGGGATTGCGCAGCAACTCCCATTCATCCAACAGAGAAGAATCCGTGGCGCGCACCATTTGCTCCAAATAGAGGGCGATGTCCCGCACCTCTTCCGTCTGACACCCCTCTGGCACCGATTGCACCCAAGGTCTTGTAAGTGCTCGTCAAATGTCGCAGCAACAAACCTTCGGCCCGTTGCAGCTGATACATGCGCACATAGTCAGCGAAGCTTTGGTAGCGCTCAAACATTTCGCGTGCGATGCTCTTGGGCTGGATATTTTCCTTACCCACCCAAGGGTGTTTGGCGGCAAATTCATTGAACGTGTTGTAGATAAAATCGCGATCCGGCTTGGGGTGTTCGATTTGCATGAGTTGTTCCATGCGGTCTTCGTACTCTACACCCTGTTCCTTTAACTCGGCGACCTTGCGCTCCTTCAACTTGTCCACCTGGCGACGCAGGATCACATCAGGTTCTCCAGCACGGATTCCACCAGTGTAAGCACGCGCAGCGCGTACTCCGGATCCTGTTGATCCAGACGGGTAACCGTGTCCACCAAGTAGAGAGACAAGGTTTGATTCAACGAAAAGTCATCCTGCAAATTTAGGTTAACGCTTAGTTTACGCCCATACTGGTCGCGCCGGGGCAACCACTCGACTATGCCTTGATCCAACATAGAGCGCAGCAGCGCAAAAACTGCGGCGTCTCAGTGCAGCCCGCGTTGCAGGGGTCTCGTGACACGTCCGCAACAAAGAGCGCATGGCAGCACACCCGTCCTCATACTCACGACTCAGGACATTCAGCAGCATACCGTGCCCTACTTGGAACGAGCTGACCAACTCTTCAGGTGGTGCTTCGATCAGGCGCTGAAAAGTTTTTTTCGTCCCAATGTACATAGCCTTTTTCAGGCGGTTTACGCCGTACAAATTTCTTGGCTTTCGCAGGATTTTCCGCCGCCTTGCGCTCCAGCTTTTTATTCTCGATGACGTGCTCCGGTGCCTGAGCGATGACAAACCCCTCATTGTCAAACCCCTTGCGCCCTGCCCGCCCGGCAATCTGATGAAAATCACGCACCGGCAAAATCCTGACCTTGTCCCCGTCGTATTTGCAGAGGCCGGTAAAGACCACAGTGCGTATGGGTACGTTGACCCCCACCCCAAGCGTATCCGTTCCACAAATCGCCTTCAGCAGATTCATCTGTGCCAGCTTTTCCACC
>JAJOKB010000003.1 GCA_021208135.1 Verrucomicrobiota bacterium
GAGTTGTGTGATTTGAGCCGGAAAAATCGCCGGAAACTCATTGGCACGCTCTCGAAAGGGTTCAGGCAACGCGTAGGCATAGCCGACGCCATTTTGTCCAAACCGGAAGTGACCATTATGGATGAGCCTACCATTGGGCTGGATCCCCATCAGGTGCTGTTGATTCGGGAGTTGATTCAATCCCTGCGTGGAACTACCACAGTCATCCTATCCAGCCATATTCTCTCGGAAGTCGAGAAGTCCTGTGACAAGGTTATCATCATCAACCAGGGGTTATTGGTTGCCAGTGGTACCCCGGATGCGTTGCGTCAGGAATTTACCGGAGCGCGCACCTATCGCGTCGAAGTTTTGGGCGATGTCAAAGTCTTGTTACAAGCGGTACGCCAAGTTCAAGGAGATCTCCAGATTCACCGTCAACAGTCGGTGGGATCGGATGGATTTGTGCAATATGAATTGACTAGTAAGGACGGCTCAAACCGGGCTGAGGAGTTGATGCGTCAGCTTGCCGCCACGCCCGAACTGCGCGTGCGCGGTTTGCAATTGGTGGAAGCCCGGCTGGAGGACGTCTTTTTGGCAGCGACCCGAAGAAGTTGGGAAGTTGAAATGAGCAAGGGTAACCAATGAGACATTTTTTAATTTTATTGCGCCACGAGTTGCGGGTCTTGATGGTCTCCCCATCCACCTACATTGCTGCGGTGCTTGCGGTTACCATGATGGGATTTCTGTATTTCCTCATGTTGTTAATTGCCATGGAAGGTCCTCAGGAGCAGTTGCCCCCCGAGTTGTTCTCAGTTTTTTCTGGATCCCTGTACTCTTGATAGTGCCGATGCTCACCATGCGTTCAGTGGCTGAAGAGCGGCGTCTAGGTACCTTGGAAACGATGATGACCACTCCTATTGGAGCTTTGGAGTTGGTTGCGGCCAAATTTGCTGCTGCCTACAGCTTTTATATACTCATCTGGGCTTCCTCAATGGCGTATCCTTTGTTAACCAGTTGGGGCCTGGGGCAACCCGCCATGACTCAATTGCTGCTTGATCCGGGTACAATCAAGGGTGGGTACGCTTTCATTGCCCTGAGCGGTATGTTGTTTATCGCTGTCGGAGTCTTTAGCAGCAGTCTCACGCGCAGCCAGTTGGTGGCGGGCATGTTGAGTTTCAGTATTTTGTTCATGTTGATGGTTGGTGCCACTGCTCTTAACTTTGTTGAAACTGGGCTTGGACATAATCAGTTTCGCGGGGCCCCTTTGGTGCAATATCTCCAGGTGTTTCAGCATTTTGAAGATTTTGTCCGGGGTACCATAGATACCCGCCCTTTGGTTTATTATCTTTCAGGGACCGCCCTGGTCCTTGGTTTGGCCGGTTATAACGTTGAATCCAAGGCCTGACCTGCATCGCCATGGCTACTTATTTTGACAAGTTTGAAAACAGCGTGCGCTTGCGCAGGCTCAATCGGTGGGTGCAGATCCTATTGTTCCTGGCCTTCATCGCAGGCATTAATTACGCGGCAACGCATTTCTTTTGGCGTGTGGATCTGACTCAACGACATCTGTTTTCGTTGTCCCCGGAAACCATCGGCTATTTGCGCGAAATTCGGGAGCCTATCGAGGTGATAGTCACTATTCCCAGCGATTCTCCGTTGGAAGATGAACGCTTATTAGCGAGGTATGTGCGCGGATTGTTACGCCAGTACGAATATACGGCCCGAGCTTTTGGTACCACTTTAACCGTTGAGTATGTCGATATTTTTAAGAACGTCCAAAGAGCGGCGCAACTGGCCAGAGACTACCAACTGGAGAGTCCGAATGTAGTCATGTTCAAAAGTGGTGATCGCCGCCGGGCGGTGTTGCCTGTGGATATTTTGGAATTTGATGAGCAACGTCCCACGGCGTTCAGAGGTGAACAAGCCTTTACTTCTGCCATTATTGAAGTGGCTGCCACTGATCGCCCGGTCATTTATTTTACGGTTGGTCAGTCAGAGATGCGCCTTGAGGATACCAGTCCTGGCAGAGGTTTGTCGGTGCTTGCACGCGAGTTGCAGGCGCGCAATTTTGCTTTGGGCAACTTGGATTTGAGTCAGGTTGATGCAGTGCCTGATGATGCCAGCCTGGTTGTTGTCAAAGACCCGCAGGGTGCCTTATTGGCTTCTTCCCAAGAAAAGTTGCGCAGGTTTGTCAATGAACGCGCTGGTCGATTGATGGTATTTATCAGCCCGGGCAGGATGCATGGTCTGGATGATTTGTTCTTTGAATGGGGTATTCTTGCCGATGACATGGTTGTTCTAGAGCAAGGGGCTGACTTCCTTGAAGGCAGTGGCAATTATTTGGTGCGCAATTTCGGTGAACACCCCATTACCGAGGTGCTGATCAGAAATCAAACGTTCGTGGTCACTGGACTGAGTCGTCCAGTACGCCCTGATCCCGGCGCTCCGTTTGATGACCGTTTGCGCACTCACGCACTCATGGCCAGTTCCCGGGACAGCTGGGGTGAGCGTGCCTATCGGCAGGCTGTTGTTCCACAGTTTGATCCTGATGTAGATTTGCCTGGGCCTGTGCCCGTTGCTACAGTTGCGGAACGACGGGCTTCCTCCCAGTTAGGAATCAACGTTCAGGGTGGAAGGGTCTTGGTGGTTGGAAGTGGTGATCTGCTTGCCAATCGAAGAATTGGTAACGTGGGTAACTTCTCTTTTGTCTTCAGTAGTCTCAATTGGATGTTGGATCGCGACCGGATGCTGGCCATTCCGCCAAGGCCCATTGAACGTTATGAACTCACTGCCAGTCAGGCAACATTACAGCGTATTGCCCTGTTGTTTTTACTTGTTCCTCTGGGCGTTGCCGCCCTGGGATTCTTTCTGATTTGGTTGCGACGCTGGTAGGTACCGAAGGATTTTTATTGTGAAATACAAACTTACAGTCGTATTGGCTCTGCTCAACATCTTGTTGTTTGGCACTTTATTTTACATGGAGAAGGTCCGTGGAGCCCAGCAGCGGTTTCAAGCTGACAGCCGTTTAGTCTTGCCCATGGGTTTCGTGGAACGTATCGAGCACATTCGGGTTGAGGGAGTAGGCGAGACCGCTTTTTTGGAACTTCGGCGCAACGGCAACAGGTGGGATGTCGAGGCCCCGGTTTCCTGGCCGGCCAACGCATTCGCGATCGACAATCTGTTGCATCGACTGGCATTTTTGGAGTGGCGCAACCGGTTCTCTGTGCGTGAGCTCGAACGGGCAGGTCAGTCTCTGGAACAGTACGGCTTGGAGCCACCCCGGCTACGATTGGTGATGAGTGCGGGCGATGAACAGGTTGTCCTTGCATTGGGCGATGCTACTGAATTGGGCAATAGTCTCTACATGCTGTCGCCCGATGCGCAGCAGGTTTTGGTCACCGGACGCGACTTGTTGTATCTGGCCGCCGGTGATTCAAGTCAGTTTTATCACAACAGGATCTTGACCATTGCCCCATTTGAGGCACGCAACCTCACCGTGCAGCGCAGTGGCAGCCAGGCATCCTCTCGCGTGCAATTGGTGCGCACAGCAGAGCGCTGGCGCTTCGAAACCCCCATTTTGGCTCCAGCCGATCAACGTTTGGTTCAGCAAGCACTTGAGCAGTTGCATGCTATTGAAGTAGATCGGTTTTTGGATCCAGATCCGACTGCCCAAGGTCTGGTTAATCCCTCCGTGCGCATCACAGTGGGTGCTGGCATGCAGCGTCAGACTCTATGGGTAGGGGGCGTTGCCGGAACCGTTGCAGGCAATCAGGTTTTATATGCCAAGCTTGAGGACAGACCTGCGGTATTCACAATCCCTTCAGGCGCTATCGAATTAGTGCGCAATGCTCAGGAGACTTTTGCGCCAACGCCGGGTTTTGGACGTTCAGCCTCACAGGCTCAATTCCATTGAGATTCTACAGGGAGATTTGTCGCTACGCTTACAAAAGCTTGAAAGTGGCAACTGGCAGGTTGTTTACAAGGATCGTGACGACAGTCTGCGCTCTATTACTGCCGATTCCGGCAAGGTCGATGATCTAATCAAAATTTTACAAGATCTGGAGGCTGTTGGATTCGTCAGCGACGCTCCCTCGTCACTCGATCTGGCAAATTTTGGTTTGGACGATCCTCAACGCCGGATTGTGCTGCGCGAGTCGGATGGCAGCCGCTATTTTCTTCAGTTAGGACAATTGGACAGTGCCAATAACCTCATTTACGCCAGCACCAGTTTGGCCGCCACTGTCTATCAGGTCAGGCCGTTTGTCTTGGCAGCAACTTCCTTGTCACCGCTCCGCTTTCGCGATCGGCGTATCCTGCCTTTGCCGGGTGCTGCCAACTTATTGGCAATCGAGTGGCTAGCGCGTTCCGATGAGGATGAATCCATGATTCGGCGGTTGCAGGGATCTGATTTAGAGGCAAGCCCCTTGGCGGCAAGGGCCAGGGGTTTTGAGGTGGGCGAATTTCTCCGCGAAGGCTTTCAAGATCCTTGGCAGCGGGATGCGAGCAGCGTCGTTGAATGGACATCGATTTTGCGTTTTATGTATCGATTGCCTGGGGATCCGGCTGACAGTGATCCTCGGGTGGAAGAACTTTTCCTGAGTGAGCGCAGAGGTGGGACTACACAGTTTGCTGCCAGCCGCAGCGAGGACGTGATCTTTACGCTTCCGCTCAATTTTTATGGATGAGTTGGAAGCTTTGCGTACTCCTGCAGTGCGCCCTGATGAGGGAATCAATCCAGAAGTAATGCCTGAAATGGATCCTCCCTCCGTGGAGGATTAACGCAACCATGGCTTTACCGCGTTGGATTTACAAGGGCTGTTGCCATGGGGCTCGATGCGGCAAATGGTGCTTGGATGGATTTTTGATGCTATGCCTGTGTTTGCAATGTCTGCTCTTGATTTGGCTCTTTGGGCAAAACCGAATTCAAGTACCTCTGTGGCTATTGCGCGAACTTGAAACGCGGTTTGTTCAGCAGGGATTTGAACTTTCTTTTGAGCGCATCAGTTTTGATCTTACGGGTGGTGTTTTAGCTGAGGGAGTTGAGTTTCGTACTTCGGATGGCGAACTGGTGCTCCAGGCTTCTGCACTTTTTATGGATGTGAGCCTGTTTAGTCTGGCGACAGGATTCGGTCAAAGGTTTGAGGCCATGGGCCTCAGAGACGCTGTCTTGTTTGAACCTGCTGTTTTGTCAGGAACAGGACTTAACAGCCCGATTGTGCACGCATCCGAAATTTTCCTGGAAATGCGTTCAAGTCGTGTGGACATTCAACGGTTGCTGGTGCGCGATAGCCGCGACAGTATTACTGTCCACGGAAGTTTGAACGGCAGATTTCTCCCCACAAAAGATCCTGGTTCCACGGGAACTGCAGCCATGGAGACCTGGGAAGACTATTGGTTTGCTGTGGCTCGTTTACGTCGGGTCTGGATGGCAATGCACAGCAGTTCACATCCCTTGAATATCGAAGTTGCATTGCAATCGGGTGATACATTTACGGCTGCCGCTGTTAAGGCGCTGTGGAAAGGGTGCAGCGCTTCGATTGATGCAAAAACAGGCTTGGCAGCTGATCGCCTGGAAGTAGATCTACGCCTTGTCATTGATTCTTCAGGAGTGCATCCGTTGTTGGCAGATGTATCTATGCAGAGCCTTGCTATCCGTGGTCTACCCAGCGGTTCTCTTCAGGCCCAAAACCTTAGGCTGGGCATGAACAAGGATTTCACCACCTGGGTCACTGCAGGTGCCCTGACACACTTTGATGTTTATGCTGAGGCCATTCAGATCTCTATTCCAGATCTGCGCACTGCCGGGTTGGATGCGACGGCTCACCTCGACTTTGTTGTGTGGGGCGAACCACAAACTGTTCGCACGCAAAGGAGCGAGTTGAGCAATCGACCAACCGTACATCTGGATCTGCGTTTACCGCTGAAACCCGTTTTACTTCATCCTCGATTGGCCCTGGAAGAGGTAGATGAAATGTTGCAACTGAAACATCCCTTGCGTTTGGACGCGGTTCTCGCGCTTGGTGAAAACCTTTTGGATAGCACTTTGCGCGGCCACTTTTCGCTGGAGGGCTTTTGTCGCCCCGCGGTTCTGTTTTTGAATCCACCAGGGGTAGGGTGGTAGTTGGACCGTCACAAAGTTCTGGTCAATGAAGCCACTGCTTTGAATCCTGACGGACAGGAGCCTTTTGGTGGCTATGTACAATATTTCGATCCTCTGGATTTCAGAATCTTTGCACGTGGTACCATCCACCCGGAAATATTGGACCCATTACTGGATGAATGGTGGGCCAATCTCTGGGAAAATATGTCTCTTGAGGGGCCTCCCGCCTATGGTGATGTCGACGTCTTTGGCCGTTGGCGTGAGACCGAACTGGTTCAGGCCCGGGTGTATGCCATTGGGTCCAACGCGCTTTATCGCGGACAACAGGTCAAAGAGGTAAGCCTGGATCTACACCATAAGCGTGGATTTGTTGATATCAGCCGCCTTAATGCCCTGGCAGGTGCGGGTGGTGAATTTTCCGGATCTATGGTTTGGGTGTTTCCTGTCGACCGCGAAGCGCCGATGCACTCCATTTTTGATCTCACCAGTACCGTGCCACTGCCAGTTTTACTAACGGCATTGGGACAGGAACCAGCAGCTTTCAGTTGGCTGAATCCCACTGATCCTCCGCTCGTACATCTGGGTGGTCGTCGTCTTGAACCGAGAGAAATGGCCGGGGAAACGATCGCTGTGGCCACACCTCCGGTGCAGAATGTGCGCATCTCCGGCAATAGCGGCCCCGGTTTATTGGATACCATTCCCTTTGATTCAATGCAGTTGGATCTGCAGTTGGATGGTGGTGCCTTGCAATCGCGTGACATTCAGCTGGGATTGTTTGGTGGCACTGTGGCCGCCAATCTTTCAGTTCAAGACTACTTGGACGAGCGTTCGCCACTGGACATCAAGCTCACAGCTGTTGGCTTGGACTATGGCGCTGTTGCCGTTTGGTTGGGGGGCAATGAGAACACCGGGACTTTGTCCTTTGAGGCAATGCTTGCGGGTGACCGTAGTGGACCGGACAGCCTCTCAGGCAATGCTTCTGTCATTGTTGCCGAGGCCGATTTTGGCCGGATTCGGCTGCTCGGTCCTATGTCGCGACTACTGGATGCCATCGGACTGAACTTTTCCTCATTCGCCCTCAATAAAGCTACTGCTACTGTAATTGTTGCCGAAGGACGCAGGATAGAAGTCCCCGATTTGCGAATTCAGGGACCATCGGCAAATATTCAGGGCCAGGGTGCGGTCTTTCTCGCTACCCGGAACCTGGATTTTGATGTGCGCGTATTTTTGCTGGATCCACCAAGCTTCGGCTGCGTTCCATGGTCGGTTGGTGCTTCGGCCCCTATCCCACGTCCTCGAACTCAGGGTGAGCGGCGACATAGACAATCCCAATTGGCGCTTTCGCAACAACCCGCTCAACTTTCTGTTGCCCGGGATTGATCCAGTGACATCTGAGATTCAAAATCCCTTAACCGAAGAATAAGGCTTCGGACAAAGCATGGTCGCGTTTAATGGGTTCGATATGCAAAGGTTGTTCAGTTCTGCCTTGTCCCAAGTTCCATGATGCCATGCCTGTGTGTGACCGCACGTTGTAGTCCCACCGAAGATAGGTGTTCTGTTGCCGGAATACCCACCGCAATTCGAATTGAGAAGGTTCCCCTTGTTCGTGGACTAAACTGGGTACAGTTTCTTTTGATTTGGCGCGGCGGTAACACTCCTGCAGGCATTGCTGGTGCCACTTGCCGAGGTGTTTGGCTTCGGCTGCCAGATTGGCTCCACTGCGCAGTGTTACTGTGGTCAGCCCATGAATCAGATTCTCCGGCGCAAATCCGCTCAATAGTTGACCAATATTTTGCCGTGCGGGTAAGGTCCTTGCCCAAGCCAAGTCTCTGGTTTTGTGCGGCTCCGGCCAATCCAAACCTTCGTAATCGTTGCCGTCACTGGTGCTGTCGAATAAAATCCTGCGGCATCGCTTGAAGAAACTGAGGTATTTGTCGCGCACCCGATCGGCTTCACCCTGTGTAACCAATAATAGATTGGTAGATCCGCATCCAGCCAAAGCGATACCTGATTCTCCAGGAAATCCGGCCAATTCGGATTGTAGCCCAATATCAGTGCCTCACAGCAACACATATCGCGCATGTTTTTGCCAATGTAACATTGGCTAAACAGTTTGCTCTCCATGACTGGCTCATCGCCCGGTTCAGGTTGCGGGCACAAAACGATGATTCTACACGGATATTTTTGCGCAAAAGCGATCGCCGTATTGAAAATCGCCACCCCTTCTTCCGGTTCAGTGCGCATACCGAAATGCAGGATCAAGTTCATTTGCAATGCCCTGAAATCCGTGGCTCCGGGACCTTGTGTGGCACTGTTGTCATCCCACATGTTTTGCAACGTGCGAGTCACATCCGACACTGGCATATGCACCCCGGGCAATGCCGCGAGCAGTTGTTGCTTGGTGGCCATGGTTAAACTCCGCTGCGTCGCCATTCGTGGTGGTTTTGCCACAGCAGCCTTTCCGCCTCCAGTGGACCCCAGGATCCGGCTGCGTAACTGCAACACCATTCTGCTGTTCCCGCTGCCAGTGTTCCAAAACTGGGGTGATCAGCTCCCAGGATGCCTCGGTTTCATCGCCTCGGATAAATAAAGTGCTGTCTCCCACCATAGCATCGAGAATCAACCGTTCATAGGCTTCAGGCGTGTTCGATCCGAATGTCGTGGCGTAGCGAAAGTGCATCCGCACCGGTTGAGTCCTGGTCTCCAAACCAGGTACTTTCGAGTTCGATACCAAGGTCATGCCTTCATCTGGCTGAACCTGAATCACCAGCGTATTGGGTGCGGTATCAAATTGCCTTGAACCAGAAAACAAAATGCCCGGTGGTTGTTTAAACTGAATCGCAATTTCGGAAACCCGACGCGCCATGCGTTTGCCGGAACGCAAATAAAAGGGCACGCCATTCCAGCGCCAATTGTTGATCGACAAGCGCAGTGCTGCATAGGTTTCAGTAAAGGAGTCGGGCGGTACATCAGCCTCCTGCATATAGCCGGGAACCTTTTTACCTCCAACCAAACCCTCGACATAGCGCGCACGCACCACATCACTTTCATCCACGCGCCCCAATTTCAACGGTTGCACGGCCTTCAATACCTTGACTTTTTCGTCGCGTATGGATTCCGGATCCAGCGATACCGGTGGTTCCATCGCAATCAATGAAAGCAACTGCATGGTATGATTTTGAATCATGTCCCGGAGCGCTCCACTGCCATCATAATAGCCAGCCCTGGTACCGACTCCCACTTCCTCAGCTACTGTGATCTGTACGCAATCCACGTACTGACGATTCCAGATCGGCTCGAAAATGGCATTGGCAAATCGGGCAACCAACAGGTTTTGCACCGTCTCCTTGCCGAGGTAATGGTCTATGCGATAAACTTGGGATTCATCAAAATTTTGCGCGATAACCAGATTCAAGGCCTTGGCAGAAGCCAAATCATGACCAAACGGTTTTTCAATGATCACCTTGGCTGCTGTCTTGCCATTGACCTGATGCCGTGCCAATCCGGTCGCGCCCAGATTTTCAATGATTGGCGCGAAGACGGATGGTGGCGTGCTGATGTAAAACACCAGTTGCATATCACGGCCATAGGCTTTCTCGATAGCCTGAATCCGTTCAGCCAAGGACTCGAATGCCGTCCGGTCGCTGTAGTTGCCCGCATGATAAAAGATATGCGGCTCCACACTGCCCCACACGGTAGTATCCAACGGACGGCGGGAGAATTGCTCAATCGCTCCCCGCGCTTCCTGACGAAAATCCTCGTCTGCCACCGGTTTGCGCCCAAACCCAATAAAGGCAAATGTCGAAGGCAACAAATTATCCAGACTCAAATTAAAGAGTGCAGGTATCAGTTTGCGTGCGGTGAGGTCGCCCGAGGCACCAAAAATCACCAGCACTGTTGGAGTTGCGCCGCGATGTTTACTCAACCCGGCAAGGAATGGATGACGAGAGTCTTCTGGCATGGGAAAAAGACAGAGCAAAAACTATTTGCGAACGAGACGCAAGAGCAGTGCTAAGGTTGCGATGAGCATGGCGGAAATGATGCCCGCGGCTACTTGTTTGGGTTCGCCGTTGGCGACGGCCTGCCAGCTAACGGTGGCGCGCCAGACAAAAATGCCGCCCAGAGGGATGGCTACACCCACGGCGATCCAGCGTAAAATTTGCACGCCCTTGAGCATGCCAAAGCCGAACAACAGGAAGATGGTTCCGAAAATGCTGCCACTCATGAGAGCTGTCTTGGCGGCCTCTGGATTGGAAGCGTATCCCATCAGTCCGGCGAAAATCAAAAAGGCACCGTAGTAAAGTGTGGTCAGTGCGCGTGCGCGGAGGGGTGTGGTGTTGGTGGACATGGTATTGATTGTGTTAGTATTTGTAGAAATTGGGCATGGACTGCCATTTTACCGCCAATGCGAGGACTGCGGCGAATGCCAGGTGGACAGCGCCGATTTGCAGATGGAATTCGACAGTTGCCTGGGCGAGTAATAAAGCTAATCCGGCGTACAACGCAAGGTGGTGCAGCCGTAAATGTCGGATCCACCGCAAAGCGATACCTGCCCAGGCGAGAAAAATTGCGGCAAGGATACCCACCCCGACATAGCCTAGCTCAATGGTGTACTGCAACCAGTCGTTGTGAGCATAATCCCAAATCAGCCGCACGCGTTGCCAGCGGGACCGGCCTTGTTCATCCGTTACCCGTTCCGCACGGAAGCCAATGGTATTGGGAAACAAATTCTGGTATGCGGGAAAATAGTACATAAAGCCACCTGCGCCTACACCAAAGGGTTGGTGATCCTGCAGCATTCGCATACTGGCGATGTTCATTTCCGTGCGGATATCTTTGTGTGGATCCTGAATAACCGCAAAGATGGATTGCCACTCCTGTTTAAATTCCTCCCGGTCCAGGGTATGCCAGGTCAGCCAGGTAACTGCTGCGGTACAAAACAACAGAATTCCTACGGTGGCACCAACGGCTTTCCAGCGCCTTTGCATGCCAGCGTCCAGCATTAACAGAATGGCAAACACCAAGGTCAGTAGCACGCCCATGGCGATGACTGCCCGCGATAACGTCATTACCGCTGTAAAGGTGACCAGTACCATCATCGCCATATACACCAACCACGGCCCGCCTGACTGCATCCGTTTGCGCGCAACGCTCAAATAATGAAAAAACAGGGACATGGTAACGCTGCCACCCAAAATCAGCAGCGCCCCGGCATGGTTTACGTTGATCAAGGTGCCAAAAAATGGTCGGGAGCGGTCGCGGGTTTGCCAGTGGGGCTCCCAAATCCCCAGAATTTTGCTGTAGCCCATGTAGTATTGATAAAGGGCGATCAAAGCGTACAGACAGAACAAAATGGCGACACCGTTGATCATGATCATGAAGCCTCGGCGCGTTTGTACCCCAACCCAGAGCGCACAAACCCATAAAAAACACGTCCCGAAAATCATCAAATAGCGGAATGGGTTTTTGTATTCCAGCAGGGTTTGCATGCCGGAGGGCAACCACTCGATATGGTCATTGGGTTGCAGCAACAAGCCCCCGAAATGAAAGGTCAATACCCAGGCAATATTCCACGATTGAATCCACACATAAATCAGCAGCAATAATCCCGGCCAGAATACTGGAAAGCACAGCAGGCGCTTGAGGTTTTCCACACCGCCAGGGGAGGGTAGCCTGTGGCCTTTCGCGCTGGGCATTGGAGCGAACAGCAACACGAAGGTAATGCCTGCCACAATGTAGCCGCAGGTCATAGCCCACCAGCGGTGGCCTCCCAACAACCAAAACACCGTGTGTAACGTCAACAAAAGTCCGGCGATCACCAGACACTCACGCAACGGCATTCCAGGCTTGGCATGCGCCCCCGATGACTTGCCGTGCTGAAATGGCAGGATACCTTTGCGAAAGGTGCGCACTGGATCCGCATGTCGACTTTTGCCACTTGTCATAGTCCCCACTGTGGCCACCTCTGCCCCTCCCCGCAAGCGTGTAAAGTTTCATTTGCACCTGCATGGTTTCCGGCTCCTTTAGCGCCGCTACTGTGGAGTTGAGCAGTGTCTGTTTGTCAGGCCGATCAGCTCTTTTGATTGTGGGCAGGCTGTGTTTGGGTATTCAGGATATGTTTGGCGCGGGCTAGTGAATCGTCAAAGTTTGCACTGAAGTTTTCCCGTCCGATGATGTCGATAAAGCCTGCTTTGCGCAGCATTTGCAGAGGTTGTTGGTGAATGCCGCTCAAAATAACCGTACCCCCTTTTTTTCGCATGCGTTCGACCACGCTCTGAAGTGCGTTCATGCCCGTGGCGTCCATCGCAGTGACTAAATGAAGCCTTATGATCAATACTTTGGGCCATTTGTCGACGCGCGCCAGAGCGTCCTCCATCTTTTTCCGCCGCACCAAACAAAAAAGGGTCCGAATATCCGGTAGACTAGCACCCCTTGAGGTATTTCCTTGCCCTGCACCATCTGCTGTGGGGATTCGAGTACGTCATCGGCTGTCACCAAACTTACCTCGGTCGTTTCAGAAACACGCTTGATGTAAAGAATCGCGGCCAAGACCATGCCTACTTGTATGGCAATGACTAAATCAAATACCACTGTCAGCCCCATGGTTGTCAGCAAAACCAAAGCATCACTGGCAGGCATTTTGCCTAAGCGGGTCAGTTCGTGCCACTCACCCATGCGCAAAGCTACGACGATCAAAACGGCTGACATCGCGGCAATCGGGATGTGAACAACCCACGCAGCAAACAGGGTTACTACAGCCAACAAAGTAAGGGCATGGATGATGCCGGACAAGGGGGTTTTTGCACCGTTGCTCACGTTGGCGGAGGTGCGGGCGATGGCACCGGTTGCCGGTAAACCTCCAAAGAATGGGCAAATGATGTTCGCTATGCCCTGGGCCATCAGTTCAGTATTGCTGTCATGATGGTCGTCACTCAAACCATCGGCTACGACCGCCGACAGCAAGGATTCAATCGCACCCAATATGGCAATTGCCATTGCCGGCCCGATTAATGCCCTTACCATTTCTAGATTCCACTGCGGAAGCATGGGCATGGGTAATCCTGTGGGTATAGCTTCCGCACCAAACTTGCTGCCAATAGTGGCCAAATCCATCCAGCCAAGACCCTTCAGCGCAGCTACCACAGCAGTAGCTATCAACATGGCAACAATGGATCCTGGTAGCCATTGAATGTGCAGCTTTTGCCAACTGAGAATGATCGCTACGCAACCAGTGGCCAGGAGTACGGCAGATAGACTAATATCACTCAAATGCTCCACCAGCCAGAAGCCCTTTTCGAAAAATTCGCGTGGCGGAGGCGATGCCGCAAAAATACCCAGGAAATCTGGAATCTGTGTGACCATGATGGCGATGGCGATTCCAGTGGTAAAGCCACTGGTCACGGGCCACGGAATGAATTTTATCAGACTTCCCATCCTGCACAGACCCATGAGCAGGAGAATACAGCCGGCCATGATAGTTGCCAATATCAGGCCCGAATAACCGTGCTCGATGACGATTAATAGGATAATCGGGATGAATGCCGCAGTCGGACCGCCGATTTGAACGCGTGAACCGCCCAGCAATGAGATCAAAAAACCTGCAATAATTGCGGTGTAAATGCCAAGCGCGGGTGCAGGTAACGGGGTATCCGTTCCGGTCGGAATACTTGCAATTCCCAAGGCCAGAGCCAGTGGCAGGGCTATCAAACCTACTGTGACCCCTGCCATAGCTTCACGCCCCAGAGACCATTCAGCACGGCCCCCGTTCTTCAACAGCTCAAGAATTCTAGGCCTAAAGGCAGCAGTCTCAAAGGACGGTTTTGTTTGCATCAGGAATGCATTTCAATCTGATCTTCAGTTTTCTTAAATTCAAGCTGCAAAAAACAGCACTGGAGCAGTGCCGAGTCAGGGTTGTGGACCGAGGGTGGACTGAAATCCACCCTCCCGGAGGGCGGGTTTCAACCCGCCGCTGGAGGGGTGCCAATCTGGTTTTTTTACGCTTATTGAGCGAAGCGTTCTGTGATCAAAAGTGTGGTCTGTTCAGTTGCTGAGAAAGTGTGAGATGCGCAGAAGGGGAGAAGCACGTTTGGTGCCTTTGGGTAACAAGGTGTTTTTATATAGCAGAGTGCCTTGGTGACGGATAGAATTCTCGGTTGTTCGAAAGCTGGAAAGCTGATGGATGCGCCGGACTGTATGTGTCTGCACAACAAAGAGAATTCCGCGGCATCGACTAATGTGGTGGATTGATTGGCCGCGTGGATGAGGTGTGGTGCCTCATCTGCGAAATCGATGGAAGCGAGGGATTCCTCAATATGCAACTGCCTGGGTTGACCATCCAAGCCGACGCGGCCCCAGTCATAGACTCTGTAAGTGGTGTCCGAGTTCTGTTGAATCTCAAGGATGAGATTGCCGCCATCGATGGCGTGAAGTCGGCCACTGGGGACGAATAAAGAATCGCCTGGTTGTGTCGGCAACCTGGGTACCAGAGGTTCCAATGCCTGTTGTCGCAGGGCGGCTTCAAAGGATTGGCGGGAGACGCCTGATTGTATGCCGGCAAGGACTGCGCTGTCGCCCCATGTTTCAACCACAAACCAATTTTCGGTCTTGGGTTCGCCGCCTAAAGAGGGGGCGATCGACGCGGGTGGGTGAACTTGCAGGCTGAGGCGTTCCTGGCAATCGAGCCATTTGACCAGAATGGGGAAGGGCTTGTTGGCCGGATAATTCGGTCCCATGACCTGGTCTGAGTGCGCTCCGAGAATCTGGCGCAAGGATAATCCGGCGAATTCACCGCTGCTGACAATCGAATTGGCCTCGGGCCGATCGACAATTTCCCAGCTTTCACCAATAGGCTTGGAGCTGGGCAGGGATCTGCCCAGGGAAGACTGCAAACGCCGTCCGCCCCAAACGCGTTCTTGGTAAATGGGCGTGAAAAAGATTGGATCCATAAGCAAAGGTTAGGGGGCAATATGAATGATGGTCAATTTGTATTCGCCAATGCTGCGACAACTCCTTTACTTTGTCATACCATATACATGGCAAAAGTTCGCAATAACAGCAATCCAACTATCAAAGCGAGCCTGGACACCCGCGAGAGCAAGCCCCGCTGGGTGCTTGGTATTTTGGCGTTAATACTCGGGATACTGACGGCATTGGCCTTGGGTGATTACAGTCCACAGCAAAATGAACGCTTTCATCAACCTGTTGAAGAGACCAATATTATCGGCTGGTTTGGGCTGGCGTTTTCGTATTACAGCCTGTTAACCATCGGGGTCGCATCCTGGACGATATCGTTCGTTTTTGCATGGTTAGCGTACTTGTTTTTGTGCGGTCATGGCCACCGGATATCCTGGGGCAAGGTCATTTGCTTGTTTTTGCTGGTGATCAGTACGGCTGTTTTCGGAAGCCTGGTGCATCAACATTGGAGCGAGGGTGAGCCCATTCGCAGTAATTACTTCCCCAGTGGTTATGGAGGACTGGTCGGTTTCAGTTTATACAACCAGGTACTGGATTTCTTCATCGGCAAGGTTGGTACATTTGTTGTTTTTGCAGTCTTGTTTCTGTTTTCTTTTTGGGTGCTGTTCAGTGATAATTTATTGCGCGATCTGGTGATGTATTTGCGCAAGGCGTTGGAAGGATTGGCCACCATCCGTGCCACCCGGGCCGAACAGGCTGCAGCCAGGGCAGCGGCTGTCGAGAGTCCTACCATACCGGTGACCAAACCAGCGCCAGTGCCTGCGCCAAAGCCAAGTTCCGGTTTGGTTCCAGTGAATAAGGAATCGGATGAGGATGTGGATCCGTTGCCCCGAATGAAGACCGCAGGCAAGCCCACATTGGCTCCACGCACCGGAGTGGCGGCCTCGATCCGCAAAACTTTTGAGCCGCTGATCGATGAACCTGTGGGCAAAAGCACCGACGAAGACGGACCCTTGCCCAAGGCAACCGACGAGAAAACTGAAACAGGCAATGAGGAAACCCCAGAGCCTGCCAAGGCTACCACCAAACTCACTTTGCCCAAATTGCAACCAGGCGAATCTGCCGTTAGCTTGACCTCCGGGTTGAAAATTATCGCCAGCGAACAGACGCGCAAGGCAATCATTCCTGAGAATAAGATCAAAGGGGAGTACATTTTCCCTCCCTACAAATTGCTGAGCGAACCCATCGTAGTCACTGAAAGTGATAATTCGGATTATCATCGGCAAACAGCTGAATCATTGATCCGAATTCTGGATGAGTTTGGAGTCAAGGTGACTCCCGGTGAGATTCATACTGGTCCTGTGATAACCAGATACGATGTGTTTCCAGCTCCCGGTGTACGGGTGGAAAAAATCATGAATCTGGATAAAAACCTGGCCTTGGGCTTGAAGGCGATGTCTGTGCGTATTCTGGCCCCTGTCCCTGGCAAAGGGTGTGTCGGTATCGAAGTGCCCAACAAGCATCCGCAATCGGTGGTTATCCGCGATATTCTGGAATCGGAAGACTGGTTTAACACCAAGGCTGAAATTCCTATTGCCCTTGGCAAAGAGGTGAGCGGCAAGCCGTTGATTGCAGACCTTACCAAGATGCCGCACTTATTGATAGCGGGTTCAACAGGTTCGGGGAAGACCGTTTGTATCAACTCGATTATTACCTCTTTGTTGTATCACTCCAGTCCTGACGATTTAAAATTCGTCATGGTGGATCCAAAAAATTGTTGAAATGCAGGTTTACAACAGTTTGCCGCACATGCTGGTCCCGGTGGTTACGGATCCGAAAAAAGTACCGAACGCCTTGAAGTATTTGCTGACGCAAATGGAGCGCCGCTATCATCTGTTTGCCTCAGTAGGGGTGCGCAACATTGCCGGTTACAACGCCAAGATGGCGCGGACGATAGAAGATGCCGCAGAAGCTGAGAAAAAGGCCGCTGAGCTGGATGCAGCTCTGACCCCTGAGGAACGTTTGGCAGCAGCCAGTGCTATTGAGGTGCCCAGGCAGTTGGAGTTTGAGGACGAGCAACCTTCCAAGTTGCCGTATATTGTGGTCATTGTGGATGAATTGGCCGACCTCATGATGGTGGCCCCGGCTGATATTGAAACCGGCATTGCCCGTTTGGCGCAGTTGGCCCGTGCGGCCGGTATTCACCTGATTCTGGCTACCCAAAGGCCTTCGGTTAATGTGATAACCGGAGTGATCAAAGCAAATCTTCCCAGTCGCATTGCCTTTAAGGTGGCCTCCAAGGTGGACTCACGCACCATTCTGGATGGCGGTGGCGCTGACCAATTGATTGGACGGGGGGATATGTTGTTTTTACCGCCGGGATCACCGGAATTGGTGCGTTCGCAGGGAGCATTTGTCGGTGACGAAGAAATCAATGGAATCGTGGAGTTTATCAAGGAACACAACGGTGAACCTGAATTCGACGAAATGTTCCAGCGCAACCTTGAACAAAGCGATGAGGATGGCGACGAAGGAGGCGATGGTGAGGATTGGGACGATGAAATGGTTCCCCAGGCCATCGACGTGATCCGCAACAGCAAACGGGCCTCAACATCGATGCTTCAGCGACGCCTGAAAATTGGCTACAATCGTGCTGCCCGTATCATGGAAATTTTAGAAGACAAAGGCATTGTTGGTCCTGAAAATGGTTCAAGCCCGCGCGAAATCCTAATGGATCTGGATTGACCGGCCTCCACAATACGTACAGACACAATTTATGACAATTGGCGAAAAACTTACAGAAGCCCGTACCCGCAAGGGTATCTCGATCCGTGAGGCTGCTGAAGCCACCAAGATTCGCGGCGAGTATCTTTCCGCCATGGAAGAAAATACATTCGCCATCAATCTTCCAGAGATTTACAAGCGTGGCTTTTTGCGGAATTATGCACGCTTTCTCAAATTGGATCCGGATAAGTTGATGGCCGATTACGGTGCGCTGCAAATCAGTCGTCAGTCCTCTGTTTCTGTGCGCGGTGACCGGGAAATGTATGGTCGGATCGAGTTGCCTCGCCAATCAACTGCTGAAACGACGGCGACCGAGAGCACTGCTGCTGCCACGCCTGCGCGGTCGGGTGCCGCTGCGGTGACTTCGAATCCAAGGGTTGAACGCTCCCGTACCGCAGTTGGTGATGAGACAGATGAGCCGGTATTACCCGATTGGTTGGGGGGGATTCAGCAGGCTACCTTCATCAAGATTTTGATCGGTGTGGGTGGAGTTTCAGTCCTGATTTTATTGTTGGCGGTATTGATCAGCATTATCCGCGGTGGTTCTTCTTCAGAACCTGTGGTCAACCAGGCCTCTCCCCCGAGTCAATCCGCTCCGGTCATCCCTGCTGCCCAGCCGGTAGCTGAAACGGGGCAATTGGTCATCAGAGCCAATGCCAGTGTAACTTTGCTTATTGAAAACAGAGAAACCAGAGAGCGATTGTTTACTGGCACCTTAAACGCCGGAGAGGCTACTCCCACCTTGCGCAAAACGGGCCCCTTGTCCGTGCGCTTCACCGAGGGCGAGGCAATCATCATTGAATTGAATGGGCAGCAAATCCGTCCTGAACGCAGTGGTATCGGTCAGATGCTCCTGCCTTGAGGACTCACTGATTATTCCGTTCAATTGCAGTTGACCCCAATGGGGGTATAGCTAGGTTATTGATTCCTCTGCAGTGTTCGGGGTGATCTTCGATGCGCTCTTCCCTGATATTCTTGTTACGGGAGCTGATTACGTTTGGTTGGCTGTCACGCCGATAAGTTCGGAAGACAAAAGACTGAATGCTGGTTCCCACTTTTCTTTACCTGAGGTAAAGAGCTGAAGGTTTACCCACGGCACAGGCGGAGGTTTTTTTATGTCCTCACATCAACCAGGATTGTTTGATCAAGGTGATTCAACGGCACGTGATGGCGGCGGCGGTGAGTTTGTGGCAAAGCATTTAACCACTGGCGGCAAGGATGCGTCCGCGTACTCTGGAGGAAGTGGTGGGGCAGGAGCACATCCTTGGCGTCGATAGTTTGTTGCCCAAACTGGTGCGCAGTCAAAAGTTTGGCTGTTTGTTTTTTTTATGGTCCTCCGGGGACAGGCAAGACAACCCTGGCTGAAGTGATTGCCCGCAATTGCGCTGATAGATTTGTGCGTGTGAATGCGGTGTCATCCAATGTCGCCGAGTTACGTTCAATTTTGGCAATGGCGCGTCAACACAGCCATCGCGGTACGTTATTATTCATCGATGAAATTCACCGATTCAACCGGGCTCAACAGGATTTGCTTTTGCCGGATATGGAGTCAGGTGTTATCCGCTTGATCGGCGCGACCACCCAAAATCCGGGATTTTATATCAACCAGCCCTTGTTGAGTCGCGGTCACTTGTTCCGTTTGGAGGCCTTGTCCGTGGCAGTTGTGGCGCGTCAATTGCGCTTTGCTCTGACAGATAGTGAGCGTGGACTCGGCAGCCATGCGGTGACTGCTGAGGATGTCGTGTTCGAAGAGTTGGCCGTGATGAGTCAGGGGGACATGCGCAGGGCGCTGAATGCCCTCGAAGTATTGGCATTGTCGCAACCGGTAGGTGGCAGCATAACGCAGGAGTCATTAAAGGCTTTTGCGGTGGAACGCCAGATTCGCTATGATGCGGATGCCGATGAGCATTACGATACCGCCTCCGCATACATAAAGAGTATGAGGGGAAGCGATCCCGATGCCGCCATTTATTGGTTGGCTAAAATGTTGGCAGGGGGTGAAGATCCCCGGTTCATTGCCCGGCGCCTGGTTATTTTTGCGTCTGAGGACATAGGATTGGCCGATTCACGGGCACTTTCTTTAGCGGTAGCCACCTTCCATGCATGTGAACAGATTGGATTACCTGAGTGTGAGTTGAATTTGGCACATGCCACTTTATTTATGGCGACCGCCCCCAAAAGTAATTCCTCAACGCTTGCTATCAGTCGGGCCAAGGACGCATTGAAATCGCAGCCTGTGCAGTCAGTTCCTGCGCATCTGCGCGATAGCCATACGGTTTTTAATAAAAGTGTTGGGCAGGCAAAGGTTACTTGTATAGCCACGACTTCCCAGAGGGCATCAGTGGTCAAAACTACCTGGTGCAACCGCTAGCGTTGTATCATCCCAAGGATGCTGGAGCCGAAATTGCCATCGGCCAAAGATTGCGCCATTGGCAGCAACTGCGCATTGGAATTCAGACCCGAAACAAGCAGAAAGATTGATTTCCCGGGTGCAGCGCGCACCCGGCATGTGCCAACCCCCAGGATTACACCGGGGTATCAGTATGCGCCTGCACTAAAGATTGATCTGTTTGGTGAGGAAGTCTATGGCCCGACGGATGGTTTCATCCTGCTCCATCATATTCTCCACAGTCTTACAGGCATGGATAACAGTGCCATGATCCCGTCCGCCAAATGCTTCGCCAATTTCTTTAAGCGGTTGTGAGGTCAACACGCGGCTCAAATACATCGCAACCTGCCGGGGAAATGCAATGTGACTTGGGCGGCGTTTGCTGGCCATATCACTTAAGCGCAAGTCATAGTATTCGACTACTTTGCGCTGGATCTTCTCGATGGTAATCTGCTGCTGGGTTTCTTCCACCAGAAGATCGCGCACCAGACGCTCAGCCGTGGCAACGTCGAGCGGTTGTTTGGACAGACGCGCGAAGGTGGCTACCTTGTTGAGCGCTCCTTCCATGCGGCGCACGTTGCGGGTAATCCGAGTGGCAAGAAACTCCAATACTTCATTGGACAAGTGACAATTAGCCATGGCCATGGCCTTCTTGCGCATGATGGCTACCCTGGTCTCAAGATCCGGTGGTTGGATATCGGTCACCATACCCCACATGAATCGCGAAACCAGACGGCTCTCCAACTTGGCTATTTCGCTGGCGGGACGGTCACTGGAAAGGCAAAGTTGGCGTTGCGATTCAAAGAGTTCATTAAATGTGTGGAAAAATCAGCCTGGGTACGTTCCTTGCCCTCCAGGAATTGAATGTCATCAATGATCAACACGTCCACCTTGCGATAAAAGCGGCGGAAATCGTCCAGTTTGTTGTCGCGAATCGCCTGGAGAAACTTGTTGGTGAATTTTTCGCATGACAAGTACACCACATGCGCCTTGGGGTTCTGTTGCAGAATAGTATGAGCTACGGACTGCATCAGGTGGGTTTTTCCCAATCCCGAGTCGCCATAGACAAACAAAGGATTGTAGGCCCGTCCAGGTTCGGCGGCGACAGCCGTGGCAGCTGCATGTGCCAACTGGTTGCTGGGGCCCACGATGAAGTTGTCAAAAGTATTGCGAGGATTGAGGACGCAGCCTTTACGCAAGTGGTTCTTATCAGGATTTTGTAGTTCAAACCCACGGGTATCCATTCTGACTCCATCCAGAGTGGGAACGCGTTCCTGGGCAGGACTTGCCATTTCTGAAGAAACAATTGTTTCCGCAGGTTCAGCAACTTCAACGGTGACTTCAACCGGAGTGCCGCCCATGATATTCATTTTGTCGCGAATCAGATCCAAATAGTTATCTTCAATCCAGATCGCAGCAAACTGATTGGGTGCGAGCAGAATCAGGGAATCATCGCTTTCGCACCTGGCTTTTAGATCCTTAAACCACGTAACGTAAGTGTCGGGAGGAAAGATTTTGGCGAACTCGAGATTAACACTCTCCCAAAGTCCTAAAGTAACAGCAACTTGTGACATAGACGTACTTTCAACGACAGTTGTTCACACTTACTCGCAAACCGTGAGGAAAGCAGTAGCTGTTGCGGTTTGTGTCACCTGAGCAGAAACATCCGCAGGCTCCATCAGCGAGGCGACGGTTTTTGTGTGAGACTGCTCTGGGTGTGTAGAGTTCATAAGGTATTGATAGCAAAGTGTTTGTATTGTGTTTGGGGGCGATAGTCCGCTGTTTGTAGTAAGTCCGTCGGCTGGAATTGAATCTCGCGACAGAATTACCAATCTGGATAGGAGCACTGTGTTGGGTCGAACCCGTCTTTTCAAGCGCAACTTGCCAACAACTTATACACAGGTTATTCACATTGCGAATTTGTTACGAAATAGTGTCAAAAAACCTGCATAAAACATGCTGTGCTTGCAGTTAACGAATGGATTAGCGTAGTAAAAAGACATGGTGGATGAAGCAAAACAACTCGCGGATGAGCTGTCGGCTGGTTCACAGTTTTCTAGGCAACTGTGGACATCCTTGATTGAACGTTTACAGTCGGCTGGATTGGATAGCAGGCGCATTGCCAAGTTAGGTCGTGAAGTGGGAAATCCCGGGCTGCTGTTGAATTTTTCCGAGTGGTTATCGGCAGGTCGTCTGGGCGACTTTGCCAACGCGGATGCGGCGGTAGTGACGCTGTATCACCTTGTCGATGCTTCACCCTTTGATGTTCGCTCGTGGTTGTTGGCCTTAAAGCAAATGCAATTCTGGATGCAGAGCAGGCAAAGAATGGTGACATTGTCTGCGGTGCTTGGGTACATTGAGTGCACCTCTGCCGCACTGTCCGCTCAACCTTTGCGCATGGAATTATCCGATGGAGTGGAGGATATGCTGAATACCTACGGTTTCCACGGCTTCAGCAATTGACAATTTTGCTGGGTGCCGGGGGAGATCAGGACTTGCCGAGACCGGCGCACAAGGCTTTGTTTTGCTTGGCTATTGTTTGACTGATAAGGTCCGGGGATTCGTGCGCAAGTGCTGCGATGGTATTCACCAAGGCGCTACCGACAACGACGCCATCGGCTGCGGCGGCCACCTCGGCCACTTGTTCGGCGTTAGAGATACCAAACCCGACCGCAACGGGCAGATGAGTGTGTTGTTTGATCTGCGCGACGCGCTCAGAAAGGTTATTTACTACCGATGTCTGTACTCCGGTGACGCCCTCTCTGGAGACATAGTAAATGAAGCCCTGGGCGACCTTACTGATAAGTGCCATTCTTTCGGGCGGGGTGGTGGGAGCCATCAAAAACACTGTGGCCAACTGGTATTGCTGAGAGAGACTGATCCAATCCGAGGCCTCTTCCGGGGGCAGATCGAGGATTAAGATGCCATCCACTCCAGCCGCCTTGGCTGCACGCAAAAAGTTTTCCTCTCCTCGTGCGAAGACGATATTGTAGTAGGTGAAAAAAATGAGGGGTTTATCGGAATGGGTGCGCAATTCCGCAGCCAACTGAAAACATTGCTCAAGGGTCATACCTGCTCGCAGTGCCCGGTCTGCAGCTAACTGGTTAGTGGGGCCATCGGCTAAAGGATCGGAAAATGGAATGCCTAATTCCAGAAGGTCTGTTCCTGAATCAAGCAGCGCTTTGCAGGCGGCTAGTGATTTTTGGAAATCGGGGTCACCGGCACAAACGTAGCTGACCATGGCGGCCCGGCCCTCGTTGGCGGCTGTTGCAAATTGTCGGGAGATGCGATCTGACATGAATTTGGGAGCAGGAAAATTTAATTTTTGAAGCGCTTGACGATGAGGCACGAATTGATGCCTAGCATGCCGAAGGAGTTGTTGAGAATAGTGTCAATGCGTGGACGGGCTTCGGGTTTAGCGATGACGAGGTTGCCGGTGTCGCAGTTGGGGTCCAGTTCATCCACATTGATAGTTGGGTGAACGAAGTTATCCTGAAATGAAGGCAAATTGCCGGCCAACTCAATGGCCCCGGCGGCACCCATGGCATGACCTAGAAAACTTTTGGTATTGTTGACTCTGGTGTCGGGGCAAGAGTCGGTGGGGAACAGGGTTTTGATGGCATTGCACTCCTGAATATCACCCTGAGGAGTGGAGGTGGCGTGGGTATTCACGATGTGAATATCCCTGGGTTGAAGCGCAGCTTTTTTCATGGCGGCCTGCATGCACTCAACCTGGCGTTGACTATCCGGCAATACTGCGTCCACAGCGTCAGAATTGATATGATAGCCGACGATTTCTCCGTAGATTTTAGCACCTCTTGCCTTGGCGTCGGAGAGACGTTCCAGCGTGTACAGGGCACCGCCCTCGCTGACGACAATACCATTGCGCCCGACATCAAATGGGCGGCTGGCGCGGTTGGGATCGGCATTGTAGCCCAGAGCTCCCTGGCTTTTGAATGCCGCGAAAATGCCAAAAGTGTGAATGGATTCACTGACCCCACCTGCGATAGCCAGATCCACTTCTCCGAATTTGAGCATTAAATAGCCTTGAATCAGGCCGGCATTGCCTGCGGCACAGGCAGCGCCAATGGTATAGTGTGGACCATGGATGCCCATATTGAGGGTAATCTCACCGGCAGGGTTATTGGCCACTGTCCGCGGATTGTGATGATGAGACCAGTAGCGCACGTCGTAATTGAACTGTGAAATGTTGTAGATTTCATTTTCGGTTTCGACGTTGCCGTGTTCAGTGATGCCAATGTAGACGCCCACCCTGTCTGTATCGACAGTCGCCCAGTTAATACCGCTGTCATTGATCGCCTCGTGGGCACAGTAAATGGAAATACTGCCGGCTCTGGTGCTGTTACGCAGTTCTCTGCGGGATTGATATTTGCGGGCATCGTACTCACACACGCCGGCATGCACAGTGCCCATGTAGCGCGTTTCGATATTGGTCACATTGCCGCGACCCTGAAGCAGGCTCGACCTGAGATCAGCGAGAGAGTTGCCGAGAGGGGAGGTCAGGCCAACACCGGTGATTACTATGCGGGTAGAATCCATGTATAAACGTACAGTTGAATTGGACAGGAGAAAGCGAGCTATCGGAGGTGTCAATTGCCAAAGAAGCGACTGACCTTATGCAGGGCTTCTATGAGTGTGTTTACTTCCTCAATCGTGTTGTAAAAGGCGAAGCTTGCCCGCGCTGTGCCCGTGATACCAAAACTTTGCATCAATGGCTGTGCGCAGTGATGACCGGTTCTGATGGCGATTCCCTCCACATCCAGAAAGGTTCCGATGTCGTGTGGATGCACGTCATCGATCAAGAATGAGGCCACCCCTGTTTTTCGTGCCGCAGTGCCGACCAATCTGGCTCCTTTAATCGAAAGAATGCCTTCGGATGCCGCAGAAAGCAGGGCATCTTCGTGCGCCGCTGCCGCGATCCGGTCGATGGAATTGAGGTATTTAAGTGCGGCTGCCAGACCCAGGACCTCGGCGATTGCCGGAGTTCCAGCCTCAAACCGTTCAGGCGGTGATTTGAAGGTCGTGCCACTGAAAGACACCTTCTCAATCATGTCACCGCCGCCTTGGTAGGGGCGCATCTGATCAAGAAGTTTGTATTTGCCAAACAGCAGACCAATGCCGGTAGGACCAAACAGCTTGTGCCCACTGAGCACGCAAAAGTCGCAGTCCAGTTCCTTGACGTCGATTGAGAAGTGTGGCGCGGACTGGGCAGCGTCGAGCAGCACGGGTACGCCGTTCTGATGGGCCAAATCAATGAGTTCCTTAGCCGGATTGATAGTGCCGAGCGCGTTGGAGACATGGACCAAGCCAAAAATAAGCGGTTGTTGACGCAGCAAGTCGGCGCAAGCAGCGACATCCAGGGGATCCGTCGGCAAGCACTGGAACAACATTGATCTTTAAATCAAATTGTTGAGCCAGCAATTGCCAGGGGACAATGTTGGCATGGTGTTCCATTCCGGTGACCAGTATCGTGGCTCCGGGGCGAGGCAGTTGAGGCGCCAAAAAACTGTGCGCGACCAGATTGATGGCCTCGGTCGCACCGCGCACAAATACCACTTCTTTCTTTCCGGCATTGAGAAATTCAGCCGCCAGGGTCCGCCCTTGTTCGTAGGCTTCCGTCGCTTCCTGACTCAGTGTGTGGACTCCGCGGTGAATGTTGGCATTCCCATTGCGCCAGTAACGATCCATCGCCACGATGACGCATTCCGGTTTTTGCGTGGTGGCGGCGTTGTCCAGATATACCAAAGGTTTACCATTGATCAGCCGCTGCAAAATGGGAAAGTCCCGACGCGCTTGTGTCGGATTGAAGGTTGACGTATCTGTGGTCGCGGTCATAGATGAGTTAACTTCATCCATTCTTGTCATGCATTCAATCTCCTTCCGTAAAATTCTTGCTTTGGCTGGTGCCATTGCTTCCTTTCAGTCTTTGGGCGCTAATCAGTTTGAGGCCAATTCCTCCCGAATTGACCTGGACGGACAGTTCATTTTGTTTATGGATCACTCCGGTGATTCAGATGCTATCGGGCAAGCGCTCAACGAATTGCGCACCACAGTAGCGCAAATTTGGCCGCAGGCCGCCATGTTTCCAATCGATTTCAAATCGATCCTTGCCGCCAAAGGGTTTGATGGCCTGGTAGCCTCTGGATTCAGCTCCAAGTACATGGGAGAAGGACTGAATCGCAACCGATCCTATACTACTGTATCCGGCCAGCCGCGCGGGTTTATGGCCATTTTACCTACGGAGAACAAACCATTCAAGGTTTTGGACTTGGCCTCGCCTTCGGCAGATCTGGTTTACGAAATCACGCTCGATTTGAATCCTCTCAAAACGACTGCCCAACAGATCGCTGAAATGTTGATGGGGCCGATGGGCCGGGGAATGGTGGATATGTGGTTGCAGCAACCCCTTATGCCCATGGGGCCAACCGCCAATCAGTTGCTGGATATTTTGTCCAACCATTTTCAATTCGTCTTGGAATATCCCGCTGAGGCGGTTGCTACCAGTGACCTTCAACCTGACTTTTTGCTGATTTTAGACAAAGGCGAAGAGTTTTGGCGTCTGATCAGCAATTTTGGCGAAATGATTGAATTGCAGACTGAAGGCGAGTGGCAGTGGTATGCCATTGGCGCACTTCTGGATGGTGAACCGAACGATGTGCTGGTACTGCGCCGCCAAGAGGGTGGTCAGGTTTATGTTACTAACAACAAGACTTACATGCTGGCCTCATTTATCCGTTCGGATAATCTACGCAGCAGTGCAGAGTATCAGCGTTACGCACGGTACTTGCCGGATACTGGATCGGCATTCTTCTTCCAGAGCGACAGGTTCAGTCGGTTGAACCTCACCGCAGGTTTGCAAGACCCTGACAGCGGTATCCCCGAGCAATTCGCTGCCTTTGTGCCTCTGATTCTCGATAGTCCCCTGAAAAAGTTTCGTTTCTGGTGGTGCCGGTGTGAATTTCTTCCGCGACAGCGCATATGAGTCGGTCAGCTTCAGTGCCATTTCGTACAAGGATATCACCTACATGGGTGTGGCCTTGATTCCTGCCGCCATTGGTGCCGCTGTCGCCGTGCAGATGCAGTCAGCCAATGCCGCCATTCCGGCGGATGACTGGGATGAGTAACAATGAACGGGCACCGTGCCGATGATTTGCGGTGCCTTAGGAGGTAGTTATGTTGATCACGCGCAAATTGGGTAAGTTCTTCCGGGGTACTGCTACCCCCTTTCAGGTGTATGCCGGAGCGTTAATCAGCGCACTGATTGCATTTATACCTTCTCCCTTGGCTGCTCCCGGTTACTTCGCCTGTCTACTGGCCTTGCTAGTGGTCCTGAATGCCAATTTGGTTTTGGCTGCATTTGTTGGCTTCCTGTGTTACTTTTTTAGCCTACCTCTTGCTCCCTGTGAGTTTTGCGGTGGGTCAAACATTGTTGCACGGTCCTACCGGTGCGATGTTTACCGTTTGGGTCAATGCGCCCGTTACTGCCTGGTTTGGCTTTGATTACTACGCATTGACCGGTGGCATACCTTTAGCGCTCCTCATCGGCCTGGCGCTGGGTTATGCGGGCAATCGCGCGCTGCAGGGCTTTCGCAAGCGCATGATAAGCCTGGAGTCGGGTGAAAATCGATTCAAGACGTGGTCGCAAAAGCGCTGGGTGAAAGTGATTGACTATATCATCATCGGTCCAGGATCAAAGGGCGCGCTGTCCTGGGAGGCATTGGGGGCCAAAAAGGTTGGCAATCCGGTGCGTCCTCTCGGCGTAGGTTTGGTCGTGGTTGCAGCGGTCTTTGTATTTTTGGTGGGGCGATTTTTTCAGGAGCCCATTTTGACGCCTTTGGTACGGGATGGGTTGGCGCGGGTGAATGGTGCCACCGTTGATCTCGCATCTGTGCAAATTCGTTGGAGCGAAGCGCGTGTGGAATTGCATGGTTTGGCCATGGCGGATCGCAACGATTTGCAGCGCAACCTGATTGCCTCGGAGCGGATTTCTGGATCGCTTTCGCTCGTCAGTGCCTTGCGCAGAACTTTGGTAGTGGATGAATTGGTGGTTCACAATGCCAGGCAAGGTGAGCCCCGGGCTACCATGGGAAGGCTTATTGAACCACGGGGAAGCCAGCGGCAAACGACGCCGCTGGAAATTCCGGATTTTGATACCCTCGAGCGCTGGGTGCGCGATGCTGCGCTCTGGCGTCAGCGCTTACAACAGGCGCAGGATTTGTTGGAACGTTTCGGCGGCGATGCGGAAGCAGGTGATGGCTTCGACGAAACTGGACTGACTTTGCGTGAGCGCTTGCGCCTGCGTGCGGATTCTCTTGGTTATGCCAACGTGCGGGCTGAGCATTTGCGCGTGGAAAACCCCACTTTGACCATACGCAATCTGACAGCTGGTGGGGTGCGCACCACTTGGTTGCCCGACGAGCTGATCGACATTCAGATGCACAATTTATCGAGTCATCCCGCCCTGTTGGCCGAAAGACCCACTTTGAATTTACGGTCCGCAGAGGCGACTGTTTTGTTGGATTTAATTGTCGGATCCAGCGCGGCTGCATTGCCGCACCAGGTAAATCTCGCCCTTAAAAACCTGTCCGCTGACGCTGTTGGGAATCAAATTCAACGACAGGGTAGGCCGCTTTTCCAAGGTGGCACGATGGATGTCACGGCCAACGGCACACTGTCGGCACTGGATTCACAAATGCCGTTGCAAGTGACTTTTGCCGGAACAACCTTTTTTATTGGTTCTGATTCAGGAACGGAGATCCGGTCCTTGACTCTGCCTATTGAGTTTCGCGGACCTTTGGCTCACCCATCGGTGCGTTTAAGTGACGATGCCTTGCAGCGGGCCCTTCGGCAGGCCGGGCAAGACCGATTATTGCGCGAAGTTGAAAATCGCATACCGACACTCCCGTTTCCGCGGCGCTAGTGCCCAATCTGAAAATAAGCAGAGGAATGTCGAGAGTGCGATAGGGACAAGCGAGGTGCCCATGCTTGACCTGAGGCTGCATTTTTCGCACCTTAACCCTATTTGCATGAATCGGTTCTACATTAGACTTACGGTTGCCAGATGAATGAGCGCGACTCCGAGGCAGTTGCCGCATTGTTGCGTGAGCGTGGCTATGTTATGGTGCCCGAAGAGCAGGAGGCCGATATCATTTTGCTAAATACCTGTTCAGTGCGCGACCAGGCTGAGCAAAAAGCCATTGGCAAAACCGGCCACCTTGGGAAACTGCGCAGGCGCAAACCCAGTTTGATTCTGGGGATCATGGGTTGTATGGCGCAAAACAGGGGTGAAGAACTTTTAGATAAATTGCCAGATCTCAATCTACTGGTCGGGACGCAAAAATTTTCACCGTGTACCTGATATGTTGGAACATATCATAACCCGGCAAAAGGCGTTGGGTCCCAAGCCCAGCACTCTGGTCGAATTGGGAGAAGAAGAGGGTTCAGCCGAAACTATCAGGGCCCACCTGGAAGAAAAGACTCAGGTGAGCGCCTTTGTGAGTATCATGCAGGGCTGCAACATGCACTGCGCCTTCTGCATTGTGCCTAAAACCAGGGGTGCGGAACGGTACCGCAGTATGGAAACAATTGAGGCTGAGGCCAGAGAACTGGTTGCCGGCGGGGCCCGCGAAATCACTTTGCTCGGCCAGATTGTCAACAGTTACGGACTCAGGCAGATGCCGTTTGTTACCAAGCGCAGTCCCTTCGTGCAGTTGCTGGATAGACTCAGCGCTATCGATGGTCTGGAACGCATTCGCTACACATCTCCGCACCCTAGAGGTTTTCAGGAAGATTTGATTCAAGCGTATGGACGACTGCCAAAGTTGATGCCCAATGTTCACTTGCCGCTTCAAAGCGGCTCCGACAGGATTTTGAAATTGATGCGCCGTCCTTATACCGTGCGCAGATTTAAGGAAATTGTACAACGCTTGCGTGAAGAACGTCCGGGAATCACCTTTTCGACAGATGTGATCGTTGGTTTTCCGGGAGAAACGGAGGCCGATTTCCAACAAACAGTTGAGGTATTTGACGAGATTGGTTTTGAGATGGCGTTCATCTTCAAATACTCCGAGCGTGCCGGTACACTGGCTGCCGAAATGCCAGAAACTGTCTCCACTGAAGAGAAAGAAGAGCGCAACCAGGTGCTGCTCAAGATTTTGGAAAAACACTCTTTGGCCTATAATCAAAGTCGTATAGGTTGCATTGAACAGGTTTTGCTCGAAGGTCCCGCCAAGCGCGGTGAATCGATGTTTATGGGCAAGACCCCAGCCAATCGCAAGGTAATCGTTGCCGCACAACCCAGACTTGTTGGTGAATTAGTGGATGTGCGTATCACCTCTGCTGGCGTCAGTGCGCTGAATGGAGAATTGTGTCTTGCGGGAGTGGAAACGGATGTAGCATAGTGCTCTTCTTATGATGCTTTCTCTAGCCACGGTAACTTTGCTAACCGGCCTGCTGCTGCTTTGTGTGGGCAGTGGATACCTCATAAGCAGTCCCACTTGGCAAAAGTGGGTGTTCAGCTTTGGCCGCAGCCAAAAAGCCGCCTACGTTACCATGGGCTTGGGAGGCGGCGCGTTCCTGTGGAAGGTTTGGAATTTGGCAGAGGCGGATTTTGGCAATTTCAGCGTTCATCTGACGGTTTTTTTGTGCTGTCATTGTAGGCTCCTTCTTTGTCGTGAGAGACTTTCTTGCCGTTAGGGGCGCAGCTGTGTTGATTTTAGTGGCTGCCCTGGAGGGATTGAAATCTGCATTTGCACAGTATGAATCTCCGCAGCGTTTGCTTCTGGTAGCCTTTATTTATCTGATGATCGTGCTGGCACTCTTTCTGGGCACAGTACCTTTTTATTGGCGTAATTTTCACGAGTGGTTGTACCGTGACCGTGGCAGCCTATTGTTGCCTAGAGTTTTGGGATCTGTTTTGACTGGCTACGGATTGCTGCTTTGCATCGTTACCTTCACATACTAAGCCGGATATACAGCTATGGCATTGGTCTTGGTCATCAGTGGTCCCGCTGGCAGCGGTAAAACCACCTTATGTGAAACCCTTCTGGAACGCTACCCCGATAATGTGCGCCGATTGGTAACAACTACCACCCGCCAGCCCAGACCCGGCGAGCGGGACGGCATTGATTATCATTTCCTCTCAGAAGCGGAATTCAAGCGCCGTATTGACGTTGGCGCATTCATGGAATGGGCTCAGGTCCACGGTCGCTATTATGGTTCGGAGAAAAAATACGTCTATCACACCTTGAAGGCAGGGTTTGATTTGCTCCTGAATATTGATGTTCAAGGTGCCGAGCAATACCGCACCGCAGAACAAGGCGACGATTTTCTCCGGGGCAAGTTATTGACCATTTTTATCCAGCCGCGCGATTTGGAGCAAATTAAGGAAAGAATGGCTGCCAGAGGGGCTGACGATCCCAAGGAAATCGAACGCAGACTGGCATCCGCACGTGCGGAATTGGTGCACGCACCACGATTTCATCACGTGATTACTTCGGGGACGCGGGAGCAGGACTTCGCTGCGCTGGAGCAGCTCTATCTCAATGCCAGACGCAATTGCTCCCGCTGATCAATGCAGTTGTGGCGTGCGCAGCGCTTCGTAAAAAACTTCTGCCGAGGGCAACAAAACGTGGTCCTGATCACCAAATCCCAGTCTGCGAGCGACCAGGAAAACCCTGACTTGAGCGGGCGGTACGGGCGTTTTCAACTCAATGACTAAATCCTCCAGCGCCATAGTGGTCATCATATCGGCTGGAGGAGGAATGACCTCAGCCAGAATCCACCACTGGTCCCCGTAGGGTTGCTGGTCGAGAATTTTCAGTTGGTGACCCCCGCTGGGTGCGGTGTATCTGACTGTGAAATCGTATGACATGGCAGGAGCAGGGGGTTGCGCAGGTTCTGATGGCGAATTCGGTGGTTGTGAGGTCTCCTGAGCGACGGAGTGAGACGGTTCCGGCACCACAGATTCATGACTTGTCGAACCTGAGTCGGTACCGCAGGCAGCCAGCAAGGTGCAGACGCCTATAAAAAAGGCCGGCTTGATAGCGCGGCCTGATGTCATAGATGGGGTGCATTTTCAGGACCGCTTGGCCAGTTCGCTCTTCAGGTGTTCAACGTAACTGCTTGGGCCGCCGCGCCGGTAGCCAGTGCGGGCGAAGACCTCACCTTTGGGATCCATTAGAAGAATCGTTGGAAAACCTTGAACCCCGTATTGTTGCATTAACCGGCGGTTTTGATCACGCTGAGCCTCCGACTGCTCAATGTTTCTCGGGAAATCGAGTTTTACCATGATGAAGTTTTCGCGCACGAAAGCCTGAAACTCCTCTTTGCTGAACACTTCGTCGTTCAGGCGAACGCACCAAATGCACCAATCGGAACCTGTGAATTCCACAAATAAAGGACGATCTTTCTCTGCTGCCAGTTTCTTGGCAGCCTCAAAATCGGTATGCCACTCGATGCTGGCAAATCCAAGAGGGGCCAACATGACGCTGACCATTAAAATGAGGAGGGATGTTTTTTTCATAACAAATATAAACTACACAATTCGCCAGGAGTTGCCAGTACTTTTCCACCTGTTGCTATCCTGACCACCGAAAGACAAGATGTTTGCAATCCAGGTTGGATTGTTTAGCTTGCTGTGGATGCGACGTTTCAAATTGTGGACTATCAGATTAATGGTGTTGGCTGCGGTGGGCCTTGGTTTTAGCGGCTGTGGACGAGGTGGATTAGACAGCGGTGCAGATGGCTTATTTGTAGTTAATTTTCAATTGGACTGGGTGCCTGAACCTCAACACGGAGGACTGTTCATGGCAGACATGCTGGGCTATTTCGCTGAGGAGGGCATTCTGGTGAACATCATACCCGGTGGCCCCGGATCCAACTCGCTGTCGCGGGTCGCAACGGGAAGGGCTGAGTTGGCGCAAGCCGAAGGCAACAACACCATCGTCGCTGCGGCTGAAGGATTACCAGTGCGCATTGTCGGTGCGTTGTTTCAGCACGATCCCAGCGTCTTGATGTTTCATGCCTCCAATCCCATTCAGGATTTTGCCGACTTGAATGGTCAACTCTTGCGCGCGCGCCCGGAATGGACATTTCTGGAGTTTCTGCAACGCCGCCACGGGGTCTCATTTCGTTTGGCTCCGGCAACCGGAGGCATGGAGCAACTGGCGGCTGATCCCAGCGCTATTCAGCAGGGTTATTACATCGCAGAGCCTTATTATCTGGCGCGTATGGGGGTTAGCTTGCAGTGGTTACATGTGTGGGATGCTGGCTACGATGGCATCAGCGCGGTGGTGGCTAATGCCGATTTTGCCCGCAGGCATCCCGACAAATTAGCCGCATTTATGCGTGCCTATTATCGAGGGCAGGTAGCTTATTTTGAAGGCAGTCCTGAGCTGGCTCACGCCCGCATGTTGGATATGAATCCCAATGCAACTGAATCTTTCCTGCTGTGGTCGCGGGATCGAATCATCGAACAGAATATCGCCAAGGGTGATGCTGCCCGAGGCAGTGACACCGACTACTTGCTGTTATCGCGTGCGCGTATTGAAAAACAAATAGCCCAGCTCGTGGAGCTGGGCTTGTTAACGGAAAATCAACTGGATGCCGACGATGTGTGGGTCCGGATCAATCTACCGGTGCGATACTGATTTTTTGCGCGCCGCCAACAGTGGCGCGGTCCATTACTTGAACCATCAATCCTGAGAGAGCATTGCGTTCAGCTTGAACGATGACAGGGATCTCGCGGTTGCGGGCCAAACCGCTTTTCACGATATTTTCCACACGGCTGATAGTCACCGTGTTGCCTTCATGGACAACTTGGCCTGCGGCAGTGACCCGAAAAATGATGGGCTCTGTGGGTTCATCCCGTTGAGAATCAGGCGTTGGCATCGGTTTGTCTGCCGAAATGCCGCGTTCGTCCACGAAAACGGTGGTCACGATAAAGAAAATGAGAAGAATGAACACCATATCGATCATCGGGGAGATGTTGATGTCACTCTTATCTTCGCTTTGTTTAATGCGTCTTTGGGTACTCATGAGTCAGTGCTTGAGAAGTAAGATGCTTGTGCGTTGCGAAACATTCAAGAAAAATTCTGATTGAGCCGTGGGCTGATGACCGCAGCCAGCAATAATTGAAGCGGATGAACCATCAGTAGCGGCAGCAAAAGCAACCCCAAATGGGTGTTGGAATCTGCTGATGCACTTTGCATGAAAATGACTACGGCCATGGGAGCGCCTGTTGCCAGAGATTTTTGGCTGCCGCAAAAAAGCACTGCGATGCGGTCTGATGTTGCTTCTACCCATCGCTTGCTGCCGTGCCACACAATCCAGTGGTTGGCCAAAATTGTAATTGTGGCCAGTAGCAGCAGAACGCTCAGTGTCAGCGGTGTCAGGGACTGCCAGGACCCATCTGCGTGGAGTTGGGCAAATGCGTTGAACACGATCAGGACGATAATTGCGCTGCTGATAGTGCGAAAAATGAGGACGGACGCGTGCAAACCAGCTGGTGTACCCGATAAACACGCGGACAATTTGACCGGCAATCAGGGGCAGAAGAATCCACTGTACG
>JAJOKB010000079.1 GCA_021208135.1 Verrucomicrobiota bacterium
CGGAGATTCAAACATGTGGGACCGGAGACTGGATTTTTCGCTTACAATACCTTTGCCTCGCTGGATGGATCCGATGGACCGCAGATAGGAGATTTTACGGCTGACCTGAGTTCCAACAACTCGATCCTTTTGCGCTTCAGACCGGAACCGGGGAAACATTTCCAACTCAGTATTGATCCCTCTTTCAACGCCAACTTCCTGTTTGATTTGCAATTTGGAGTGGATCCCGGCAGCTCGAATTCAACCGATAATTTACCGGCTAGCATAGATTTTGAGGGGTTACGCGGGACGCTGAATCAGCCACCGCCTTCGGGAACAGCAACGATCGGTAACGACGGTGCATGGCTGGCGTTCAGCAACTTTACCACCCCAGCGGGTGGCAGTCCCGGCAATATCGAATTTGATGCCATCGCCATTCTGATCGATTACAGTTCCATGGACAGCAGTCAGTGGACAGAAATGCTTTTCGAACCCTCAGGATTCGGATTTGCCGCAACATTTGTACTAAATCCAATTTTCGAGTTACCAGAGGAGCCCTATCTCACGATCATCCCGGAGCCTAAATACTACAGCAGCATTTTAGCGCTTATCGGCTTGGGTTTGATCGGTTTGCGTCGATTCAAATTGCAGCCGAAGCGCAATTAGGTACTGACAGGCGAGACAACGGGCCTCCCATCAGGCAAGTCGCGTTCAAGGACCACGACTGTCGCGATTTTCCATATAATTGCCGCTAAAACACATGGGATTAGTGCGCGGAAACTGCTAACCTCGAAACCTCAAGTTTAGCTATGCACTCCGCATACACTTGGGTAACAACATTTCGGGAAACAGTAGTGAAAGATAGGGAACCGCGTTTCTGCAAAGAGCGCGGTTTTTCTTCAACGAGGAAAATCGTCGTCCACTAAAATCTTGCTGAGATGCAAATTTCGAGATCCAATTTCAATGGTTTGGGCAAGGTAAGTTCGATTTTTATATATGCATCGGATGCATCCATGCACGTGCAACGGCTGGTGCAGGGAGCTGCTGCTTATGCCCGGGTACAGACCCCACGTCTGAGAGTCGTATGGGGATCGCAAATGGTTGATAGGGAAGGTTTGGCGCAAAACGATATTCAGGGAATCATTTTTTTTGCGCTGCGAGCTGGTGAACACGATCTTTTGCAAGCGTATGGCCTTCCAGCAGTCAATGTCAGCACCCGCAATTTGCCTACAACTTTTGCCAGTGTCATACCTGATGACCACGCTATTGGTCATATGGCGGCGCAGCACTTCAAGAGCAACCAGTACCGGAATTTTGCCTTTGTTGGGGTCAAATCACACCGATACAGCCTGTTGCGCGGCAATGCTTTTGCAGAAAGCGTTTTTCCCGCAGAATGCCAAATTCTTTGGTTGAGCGAAACCAATGACATGGTGCGAAGTAATCAGGAGATATCAGACTTTTTAACGAGCCTGCCAACTCCGGTCGGCATTTTGGCTGCCAACGACCGATTTGCCAGACGGATATGCGAGTGTGCGGTGGAATTGGGTATTCAGGTCCCCGAACAAATTGCCGTGTTGGGCGTGGACGCTGAACAAATGGTATCCCTGGCAAGCCCTGTGCAGCTCTCCAGCGTGGACATCGACTCCTTCAAAATAGGCTACAAGGCGATGGAGATTTTGCACGACTTGATAAAAGATCCTGCAATACCACCAAGGCAAATGGTATTGCTCCAAGGGGAGTTCTGGTGGCAACCTCCACCGATCATCTGGCAACCGAAGACTTGTTGATTGCCAGAGCGGTGGCTATGATCCGCGAGTATGCTTGCAGCGGTCTAACAGTGGATGACATCGCTGCCAAAGTAGGCGTTGGACGAAGAATGCTGGAGCGCAGATTCCGCAAAGCCGTTGGCAAAGGCGTTGATGAGCAGATTCGCAAAGTCCGGGTTGAGCGAGCCATTGAACTGCTGGGGCGCAGCGAATTCAGCATTGGCGAAATAGCAGATCGGTGCGGTTTTAGCGATATGTTCTATTTCTCCCGTGCATTTAAAAAAACAACCGGCAAATCACCAAGAGAGTATCGACAAGAGTAAATGGCGTTCCAATAAATTGACAGGATGAAATCACCCCCCTTGGAACGGATATTTTGCCCCCCTGCTCCCCACCCCGGGTAATTCTGGCATTCGTGCGCGCTACCCGATTGATTTGGCGCAATGGATTTGGCTTTCCGATTGGCAACACGCGCAGAATGACCGTGCGATTTTTGAATTGGACTTTGAACTCGAGTGTGAACAGGTCATACAATTCGATACTACAGCTGATCAACGCTATATACTTAGCCTCAATGGCATTGAAGTGGGCCGAGGCCCTGATAGAAGCGAGCTTCACGGATGGAGTTTTCATCGCTATAAAGGCACTTTACCCAAAGGCAAACACCGACTCGCAGCAGATGTCTGGTGGCTCGACCACAGCACAGACCTGGAGCACAGGTTACCGCCCGGCCTGCATTTGCCTTGGTAGGCATTGAACAAGCGGCACCCCTATATCCACAGGAATAGCCAACTGGAAAGTGCGTCGACTGCCGTTCAACGCTTTTATTCGGCAAAGCCCCAGGTTGAAATACCACGTCATCGGCGCTGGCTTTGTGATGGATGGCAATATCGAGCCTGGTCCCTGGCAATCAGCATGCGTGATTGCCACTGCAAAGATAGCAAAACCGGAGTCAGATCCACGCCTTGGCGATGCGAACCAAGCTGCTTGCCCGAACAAGAGCGACTGGTGCATTCAGGTGGCAAAATTCGCGTCTGCCAGACTGATCACTCAGACTTGGTTTTGAGTGAAACGACCACCGTACAATGGCAAGGGTTGACTCGGGGGGAGTCGGTTTTAATTCCGGCTGGCACACAGATGCAAATCTTGTGGGATCTGGGGAATTACATTTGCGCATACCCGACATTGAAGGTCGCGGATGGGGCTGATAGCACCATAGCGCTTCAATGGGCGGAATCGCTCTATGTTGAAAAGGACTCTGACGCGAGATGCGACAAGGGTTTTCGTGATGCATGTGCCGGAAAATACTGGTTGGGGTTTGGCGACGAAATCCATCATCCAGGCGGAAACCGCAGCTACTCCGCACCATGGTGGCGGAGCGGAAGATGGTTGAGGATCCTCGTTTCCACCGCCGATGAACCGCTGACAATCCACGATGTTCGTCCACTAAAAACAGCCTACCCTTTTCGCAGAAACTGGGAGTTCAATACCGACCAGGATTTCACAGACCTGCTTGAGTTGTGTGAAAACGGACTTCGCAATTGCGTGCACGAGACCTTTGTTGACTGTCCATATTACGAACAAATGCAATACGTGGGTGACACGCGTGTTCAAGCACTTACCTGGCTCACCGCTTGTGGCGACCCGCGTCCCGTCAAACGCGCTTTGGAACTGTTCAACAGGTCCCGTTGGGTCAACGGGTTTATCGCTGAACGCTGTCCAACTCATGACGTACAAATGAGTGCCACCTATAGCCTGATTCAACCGCTATTGCTGCGCGACTTTGCTTGGTGGACCGATGATCCCGACTTTGTACGCTCTCAACTGCCTGGCACCCGCAGTGCTCTCGAGGAAGCCCTTGCCTGTACGCATTCAACCGACCTGCCGACTCAACTGCCTGGCTGGCTGTTTGTGGACTGGGTCAACCACCCCAACTGGCATGGAGGCGTTCCCGGTGGCCACGACGCACCCCTCCAGAGTCCCGTTTTGCTGCACTTGCCCTTGGCATTGAGAGCTATGGCACAGCTGGAAGACTCTTTTGGCGAACCCCTATTGGCTCAGCGCTGGCGCAATTGGGCTCAATCTGCAATGAACGCCATTTTCGCCCAATTCTGGCACGCAGATCGAGCGCTATTGGCCGATGATTCACATCTCAGCTGCTGGAGTGAACACGCCCAAGCGCTGGCTTTGGATTTCCACGACATACCTCCTGACAAAAAAAGGAGCCTGCTGAACGCCCTCTTGTCTTCTTCGGATTCCATGGCTAAGGCTTCCATCTACTTTAGTTTTCATGTGCACGAAGCTTTATTGTGCGCCAACCAGACAGAGGCATTCCTGCAAAGATTAGAATTTTGGCAAGGGCTTGCGGAACAAGGCTTTAAAACAACACCAGAAGCACCCGAACCAGCGCGCAGCGATTGCCATGGATGGGGAGCACACCCTCTCTATCACTGCCTGTCCTCTTTGGCAGGCATACGACCTGCCGCTCCTGGTTTTAAAAGAGGTTGTTATCAGCCCTCAATTGGGCCACTTAAAATATATCCATGCCAAGATACCTCACCCTGCAGGTGCAGTTGAGGTCGAACTTACAAGGGAAAATGTATCCCTAAGTGCCAGTATCTCCTCGCCAGTTTCAGGCCAATTCTGTTTCTCAGGACACTGCTTACCAATCAATAGCGGCCATTCCAAAGTACAATTAGCCATAAACGTTTGATCGCGGGTTAGCAAAGCAGACCATCAACCCAACAACCGTTCAGAGGCATTTCAGCCGAATGGAACACGTGTCGCTAAAGTCCATGTTTTTGCCGCAATATCCCATGTAATTGCTGGCCGATGCGTACTATTATAAGCGGCTAAACATTCAACTTCGATTGAATCCGAAAACACTACCCATCATCATGAAGAAACTCACTCTGTCATTATCTCTGCTCACTTTCAGCTGCGCGGCTGTGTCTGCTCAGTCCTTGAGCACAAACTTCAATAGCTCTCCTGTAGTAGGCACCACGAGCCTCGCACACACCGATGCATTGACTCCCGATAACAACGGCACACGCGGCGTAGCCTTCACCAATATCAATTGGACTACCAGTGGTAGCTTGGGCCTCACCGGGCTGACCGGAGCACTCACCATGGGCAACTATACATGGTCCGGCATCGGTTCCGGTCAGATTTTCACCACTCTTGCCGACGGCGCTTGGCGCATAGGCACTAGCGGTGACACTGGCAACGCCCGCGCAACAGGTACAACCATCGATGGCAATGCCAATATTCAATTTGGTTCAGGAACAGTGGCGAATGCAAATAATGTTACCGAGGCAGCCCGCATTGGCACATTCAACCTGTTGTTTACTGTCTCCGGCGTGCTCAACAATCCACAACTCGATTTTCGCGCAGGTACATCCCAAACCAATGGCGCTTGGCACAACAACACAGCTGTACAGAACGGCGACGTCTCAGTTAACATCGTTCCAGTTATCCTTAACGGAAACAATGGCACTGCAGACTTCGTAAACTCTGTTTCCCTCGGAACCCAAGCCATCGGCGCAGGCTCCGGCAATGTCATGACCTTCGTCGGCAACCAAAGCCTCGCCGCAGGTACCTACCTGTTACAAATCTCCTTCAGCAACAAAGGCAGAAACGAGCGCGCCTCCATTGACGACCTCACCATGATCCCCGAACCTTCAACCTACGCTGCACTCTTTGGACTTTTGGCCCTTGGCTTCGTCGCCTGGCGTCGCCGCAAGTAATAGGGTTAGAGAAGTGTAGTGAATCCCCCAAAAAACCACCCGGCAACGGGTGTTTTTTTGCGTCCACAACCAGATCGTCCAAGGAAATTCTTATTGACACTAAAGTGCCAACAAGAATGGTCGAAAGGGACCATGCGTGAACGAAACAGTAGATATGCAATAATCCAGTCTTTCGTGCTGGTGCTGGTGCTGTTGAGTACTGAGCTGAGTGGTGAAGAACAGGTGCTTGAGTTAGCGCCCTATGTCGTGCGAGCTTGGCATTTTGATGGTCTGGCAATGAATGCGCCTGGGCAAGTGACGGTGCTTGACAGGACAGTCATTGCAGGAGCGCAGGTATCCAATATACCTGACCTGCTTTCCCAGGAGGCGAATATACGATTTGAATCGACGACAGGGAAAGGAACGCATGGCCAACTATCGCTACGCGGATTTGGAGAAAACAGCGGCATGCGAGTGTTGGTGTTGATGGATGGGCAAAGAATGAACCGTGCGGACATGGGTGGTATCGAGTGGCATTTATTGCCATTGGATGCGATTGCGGGAATAGAAGTCATTCGCGGTGGCCAGAATGTATTGTATGGGAACCACGCCCTGGCAGGTGTGATCGATATTACCACCCGACGGGGCGGCACCACCCGCAATTCTGTCCGTGTGGAAGCTGGAAGCGATGGTTATTTCATGGGATCTGCACATACAGGAGGCGGAACAAACCGCTGGTTTTGGGATACAACAATAGCCGGCACTGAGGATCAGGGGTACAGGGAGAATGCACGCAGCTGGAGTCGGGGTATAAGTACCGCATTGGGTTATTGGCTGAGTGAGGACCGCTTGAGCAGTCTCTCGGCTCGACTGACTGCATCCAAAAGTTACACCCAATATCCGGGTCCGTTGCTGTGGCAGCAAGTCCAGGACAATGCCCGTCAATCAACCAGCGCCGGGGATGAGGAATCGATTCATGAAAACGGCATGATTTCAGTGCTTTGGCAGCGCAGGAGCGGTGGTATAGCCAAGCAAGTGAATTCAAATTTCCAAGTGCGCAACATGGAGTGGTCACTGGGTGGTATTCACGCCCGTAACGATCAGTGGGCGGCCTCACTGCATCCGCGCATACGTTTCGGCGGGGATGAAACCTTTGTTCTGGGAGGTGTGGACTTAAATTTTGACCGGATCGACTTTCACAGTTATCTGGATCCTGACCAAAATTGGTTGCGCGCCAGGGCTAAATTAACGCGATTCAACGTGGGCCCTTACGCATTTGGGCAGTTAACTCTTACGGAAACCTTGATGGTGAGCGGTGGGGTACGAATAGAGGGTTCACACGGAGCCTACGGCTATGATGCTTACGTGGAAAACCAGATACTCCCTACCCTGCTTACTAACCGCGGTCCGATCCCCAATCCGAATTACCGTAATCCACCCGATCTGGATCCATCCAAATCCTACGATCGGAAAGTCAATAAAACCGGTACCGCAGCTTCACTATCGCTGTTGTGGAGGGTGCATGAGCGAGTCAGCGCTTGGGGTGGAGTGAACAGAGTGTATCGTTATCCGGGTATAGATGAAACAGCAGCCTTCCAGGGTGTGGAATTGACACAACCAGTGAATGCCGACCTGGATCCGGAAACCGGAAGTCAAGTAGATGCGGGCATAAAATACCGAAGCAGACATGCCAGCGTTGCACTGACGCTGTATCAACTCAATCTCAAGGGGGAAATCATTTTCGACAATGCTGCCAGTCTGAATGTCAACATGGCAGATACCCGGCGCAATGGAGTTGAGTTGGAGTTTGGTTGGGAGAAAAAGAGATGGTCGTTAACGAGCAAATGGGCATGGGTGGATGCGCAGTTTCGCGATGGACCGAATATCGGCAAGACGGTGCCTTTGGTACCTGAAGCGCACACCACAACCAGCTTGAAAATTCGCCCACTGGAGTGGCTTGAAACAACCATAGTGCATCAATGGTCTGCCAAACGCTATCAAGGTAATGACTTCGATAACAGCTTGCCCGGAATTGCCTCTTTTCACCGCGTGGATCTGTTGCTAAGCACGGATTGGAACACAATTTCAGCATTCGTCAGGATCAATAACATACTTGATCACACCTATGCCCCCCTGGCCTTTCGCGGCGGCTATTATCCAGCGCCGGGACGGCAATGGCGAGCAGGCATTACCTACCAGTTTTAGACTATGTTAAACTTCCCCTGTTTCTTTAAAAATGCGGCTATAATCGTGCTCATATCGACGCTCGAATTGAATCAACCCAATTTGTGCGCTGCGCAATATGTGCGACCGGAACATCCTTTCCCGCCAGCTGCCGGACAACCGGGATCCACAGCGGTAGCCTTTAACAACCCCGCCATCCTCGGTTGGGCAACAGGCTATAAAGATTACCATCCGGGAGGCAATGTCGATAGCATCTGGCAAACACCTGAACGCGCCATAGGACCTGCCGGTACGGACTTTACCGACGTTGTGGTTTTGGGCGATGGCGGTAGCATTACTTTAGTGTTCGACCCTCCTATTGGCAATGGCCCAGGATTCGATTTCGCGGTGTTTGAGAACAGCTTTAGCGATACCTTCCTGGAACTTGCATTTGTAGAAGTATCTTCAGATGGCATCCACTTTACGCGCTTCCCAAATTATTCCTTAACACCTGCGCCAGTGGGTGGTTTTGGCATCATGGATGCCAGGATGATTTACGGTCTGGCCGGGAAATACCGACTTGGGTTCGGTACGCCCTTTGATCTGCAGGAACTTGCCGATGCCTTCCATTGGGCGCTGTCCAAGCCCGTATGGGAGGGTCCCCAATCTGCAGAATTCTCGCAACAATACCGCGATGCCCTGGTAACCACATTTCCGTTTCTGGATCTGAATAATGTCCGTTACGTACGCATTATAGACATCATTGGCGATGGCAGTGCATTGGATGCCGAAGGATTTTCCATTTATGATCCACATCCAACCCTGATCACCGCCGGATTCGACTTATCGGGAGTCGCGGTTTTGAATCAGGCCGAATCCAACACACCTACCGCTCTCCCGACACCCTCACTAACCTGGGTTGACAATGATAATGGCACTCAGGACCTGATGCTACAGATCCCATTCGATCCGTCCATACACGCACAATACCAGTTAGCTTTAAGCACAGACCTAAGTATCTGGACAGTCACTAATTGGGTTACCGCAGAGCTGTTGCAGCATGCCGGTTTGCATCAATTTGCCGTATCTGCATTGCCAGTAGAATCGGACGCACTTTTCTTTCGCGTTGAACCACGCTGAGAAAGTGGACGAGGGCTGTATCGCCACTTGGTCCAACCCATTTGGCTGCCCGCCTGCTTTACCTGCGGGCAAAACGAATCTTTCGACGCCTGGTGGAATCAGTGTTCAGCAACGATCCGATAAAAGACTCCGGGCTGCGCTGAATTGGGAGCGGCCTCCTGTGTAACATTGCGTCCATAATAAGTGCGGATCGTTTCCCATGGGCCGTTGATTAAATCTGTGCTGCGCTGCAAGTGATAAATGGGAGCGTAACGATCCCACCCCAAACGCAAATGACCATCAGGTGTTTTATCCAAACTCACGCCAAAATGCGGCTGTTGTGTCACTGTGGCGCGAAACGATCCAATCAGCTCTCCAGCATCTTCGGGAATACCAGTTGCGCCAAAAGTAGCGGTCAATGCGCCGCCGGGAGGAATGGCAGCAGACAGCCAATTGTGATGCCGCAGTTTATGCCGACCTTCCACCAATGGATCCATGCCGAAATCGCCCCATAAGCCAGTGACTTCGAAATCGCCCGGAATCCAGTCCACCGACCACTGCTCAATGGTGTGGCCACTGTTGTTACTGATGCGAATCTGCCCTGAAAGCCGGTGGGACGTGAGGGTGACCAAATGTTGGTGATTTCCAGTGTTACATCCACCCCGCTGATCTCTGCTTGCTTCACTTGTAGCCGTTTGAATGCGTTGTGGGGTTCAGGATAGTGCAAGGGGCGGTTATTGATAAAGCGCACAGTACCCTTGGGGAAACTTTGACTCATGGCTGCGGTTGCAGGCAACGGTTCATATACTTTGGGACTGAGCATCCCGGAAGCGCTGGCCTCGGAAGCGGGCAATGGATTGCGCATCCAGTCCACCAACGTTGACATCCCGACCACCCATACATTGGGCTTTTGCAACGCCCATTCAAGAAACTCATTCATAGCATCTACGTTTGCCTGCACTGGTGCACTTGGACTACCCAGCCATGGCACAGCATGCAGCCAAAGCCCAAGCGGCACGCGGTTGCCGTTATACCGCTGCATAAAATTCTCTTTGAACAGCGCCACCAGCGATTCCTTGGTACCTGTTGGATCCATTTCCCTTGGATGCCTGGTGCCGTCTGCTTCATACAGCAGCCACATCGGAATTTCCATCAAATTGGGCAAACTAACCGTCGGACCAGTCCCCGTCCATTGCATCTGCTGCAGTCCATCGTGCAAGGTGTATGGCCAAATCATCTCCGCCGGAGATACACTGAACATTCCCAGAGGCTCGGATACCGAGGTGCTGTAATCAAACCCAAGTGCATGCAGAGCCTCATAGGTCGCGCCATTGTAGGCCAAGTAAGGTGCACGAAAACCTCTGATCTCGCTCAAAGGGACATCGGCATAGCGATGCAAAACTTCCCGGCATCCTTCGATTTCACGAACCCAAGTCAGAAAATCCGTACCCCGCCCAGTGGTGTGCGTAATGGTATGGGTGGCAATTTCATGCCCTGCCGCGTGCAATCGATGCACAAGATAAAAATCCGTCCAATCGGTGCTCACAAAAAAGGTGAATCCCACAGGCGATCCGTCCGCATGGCGGTGATGCGATATTCTCCCGATCATTTCATAGATATCGGGATTAACGGCGTCATCGAAGGTCACAAAAATAAACTGAGGAATCTCTTCCCGCTCCAATCCTCCAGGCGCTTGGGTTGATACCGGAATGATGGCTCCAATCTGCGGCACAGCTATGCCCAGCATCCCCACAATCCAAACCATTGTCCGCACCAACATGATGGAGGCATGATTCACATCCATCGCCAAAAATCAAGATCTCTTGTAAATATTAAATTAAATTGAAATTCCCAAAAACTCAGCCCTTAGAGACTTGCGTATGCATAACGTTTAACACAAGTGTCACAAACTTGTCAGGGACGGTCAAAATCATCCGCTAGAGTGGGAATCTTGAAAATCGCACTGATAACGGAGACTTATGCCCCGGAGATCAACGGAGTATCTATGACTCTGGGGAGGCTGGTGCGCGGGCTACAAGCGGAGGGTTGTGATGTGGAGGTGATCGTACCACGACGCCCTGATCGTGATTTGACCAAAGCTGACGTCGCCTTGATACAAGTGCCGGGATTACCTATACCCGGCTACGATCAGTTGCGATTTGGACTGCCGGCATCTCGAAAATTAAAAGCGCACTGGCGCTTGCAGCGTCCGGATGTAGTACACGTTGCCACTGAAGGGCCTCTTGGGTGGAGTGCAGCCCGCGCGGCGAATGTGCTCGGTATCCCGCTGGTGACCAGTTATCATACTCATTTCGATAGTTACAGCGGTCATTACCGGGCGGGTTTTTTGCGCAGATTTATCGCTAACTGGATGAAATCCGTACACGACAGGGGCTTGGTCACGTGGGTGCCATCTGAAGACGTTAGACAGAACCTTTTGTCGCGAAATTACCGCGACGTGCGCGTACTGGGACGTGGAGTGGATACAGATTTGTATGGTCCGCATCGGCGCGACCGAGCGTTACGCACCGTGTGGGGTTGCGGTGAGACGACGCCGGTCGCGCTGTATGTCGGTCGCCTGGCGGGCGAAAAGAACTTGCCTTTGAGTATTCAAGCTTATCACGCCATGCGTGCCACCCTGCCTGAACTGCGTATGGTGATTGTAGGCGATGGACCCATGCGTACAGAATTGAGTGCCCAACATCCGGAGATAATTTTCACCGGGATGAAATCGGGCATCGAACTTGCCGCGTGCTATGCATCGGCTGAAATATTCCTTTTTGCCAGCACAACAGAAACCTTTGGCAATGTGGTAACAGAGGCTATGGCGAGTGGCCTGGTTGTAATGGCCTATAACTATGCAGCTCCCGGCAAGTACATACAAAATGGCGTCAGCGGTTTTCTAGCCCCTTACAATGAGTCGGATGCCTACTTAAGGATGGTTGAGGAAGCGACGCAGCGGCGCTGTGACTGGAAAATCATTGGTGAGGCCGCGCGTGCCGCGGTCAAAGACTTATCCTGGGAATCTATCGTACGCTCGTATTTGGAACAGATAAAGCGCCTGTCATGAAAACAAAAAAACCCGTTCTTCGCTTCAAAACTTTGATTTTATCGGATGTGCACCTGGGGGCACCTGATTGCCAGATCCACAAGGTGAACTATTTGTTGAAGCACAGTCACTGTGACAGACTGATCCTAAACGGCGACATTATCGATGGCTGGTCGTTGGGGCGCAAGGGTGGTTGGACCAAGGACCACACCCGTTTCATACGATTGATTCTCAAGAAAATTGAAAAGAAAGGCACTGAGGTCATTTATCTACGGGGCAACCACGACGACATTTTGGACCGGTTTCTGCCGTTGAGTTTTGGTAAACTGCGCGTTGTGGATCAGTTTATTCACGAATCCGGATCTGGCCGACGCTACATGGTCGTACACGGTGACCTGTTTGATGCTGTTACCCAAAACAGCAAGCTGCTGGCTGTCATTGGGGACATCGGCTACCAGTCCCTGCTGAAGATCAACCGCTTGTATAACCGCTATCGCCACTGGAGGGGCAAGGAATACTTTTCTCTGTCCAAAGCGATCAAAGCCAAAACCAAAACCGTTGTGAATTACATCAGCAAATTCGAGCAACAGGTGGAAGGCTTCACGCAAAAACATGGCTGTACAGGCTTTATCTGCGGACACATTCACACACCGGATGACAAAATGATCGGCAGTGTACACTACCTGAATTCAGGCGATTGGGTGGAATCCAATACTGCACTGGTGGAATTTGATGACGGTTGCATGCAAGTAATGACTTTCTCGGAATTTCTGGTGCAACTGCACGGGGATACCGGGCCACATCTGCGCGAACTGACCGAAAAGCCCGCTACACCGCTCCCTGCACAAGCACCATTTCTGCAGACTGCTTTCGCTGCCCTGCCGGAATAGATCGATCCCATAAGCTTGCTTCCGGCCCACTCCCCGGATAATTTCGCGTTATGAAAATTGCAACAGTACGCGAAGTTAAAGCAGATGAGAATCGGGTTGGGCTAACACCCGCCGGGGCGGAAGCCTTTACCGAGCGGGGTCACACAGTCGTAGTGGAAGCAGGAGCTGGCATTGGCAGCGGCTTTACCGATGCCGAATATGCAGCTGTCGGAGCCAAGGTATTGCCGTCGGCGGAAGCAGTCTGGGCGGAAGCTGACATGGTCATGAAGGTCAAAGAACCTCAACCTGAAGAGTACCGGTTGATGCGCGCTGATCAGATCTTGTTCACGTACTTTCATTTTGCTGCCGACGAAGGGCTCACCCAGGCAGTCATGGCGAGCGGGGCTACAGCCATCGCTTACGAAACAATAGTTGAAGCCAATGGTACGTTACCATTGCTGACACCGATGAGCGAGGTCGCAGGTCGGATGGCGATCCATCAGGGAGCCAAATTCCTGGAAAAAGCGCATGGAGGACGTGGAATTCTGCTAGGAGGCGTGCCCGGAGTGCCACCGGCGACAGTGGTTATTCTGGGCGCAGGTACGGTGGGGATGAATGCCACCAAAATGGCAGCTGGGTTAGGATGCCTGGTCTATGTTTTGGATATCAACCTCGACCGACTGCGCTACTATTCCGACATCATGCCGAACAATGTCATTACCATGATGTCTAACAAAACCAATCTCCGCAAAGCCCTCGCGGAGGCCGACTTGGTTGTGTCGAGTGTTCTCATCCCCGGAGCCAAAGCACCCAGACTTATTACCCGCGAAACCTTAGCCAACATGAAACAGGGGGCTGTTATTGTCGATGTGGCCATCGACCAAGGTGGATCTACGGAGACTTCCAGACCAACCACCCACAAAGATCCGATTTACCTGGTGGATGGTATCGTGCATTATTGCGTTACCAACATGCCGGGTGCCATGCCATTGACCAGTACCTTGGCACTCACCAACGCTACCTTACAATACGGGCTGCTGTTAGCAAACAAAGGGCTCCATCAGGCGGTTTTGCAGCACCGTGCGTTGCGCAGTGGGGTCAACATCATGCGCGGACAGGTAACCCATCAGCAGGTGGCTAATGCCTTTGGCTTCTATTACATGCCAGTTGAGGAGGTATTGAAATAGGCAACCATGCCCTGGTGAAGTGAACCAGGCTGTGTCCAACTAATCAGATTCAAATACCTCACCAGCTATAATCGAGGGCAACACCTCAGTCCATTGCGCGGACGGAATGGAGACCTCTTTTCCGTCTGCCATTTGCTTCACCTTGATGACCCCGGACGCAACCTCGTCGCCACCCAGAATAATGACGAATGGTGCACCACTCTGGCCTGCATTCTTGAACTGTTTGCCAAAACCACCGCCCTTCAAACTGTATTCAGCGCTGTAACCACAATGCCGTGTTAATGCGACCAACCGCAGAGCAACCGGACGTTCAGCGTCACCGCAAACAACAAAGAAATCAGGTGCGGAAATATAATTCGGCAACAGGTTTCTGGATGCCAGCAAATCGGTGATGGTCACATCACCCATGCCAAATCCAACAGCCGGCATGGATGGATAGCCGAGTTTGGCAATCAGGTGATCGTAGCGCCCACCACCAGCCAGAGCCCTGCCTGTCAAGCCGTCTTCGCCCAGTTCAAAAACTTCAAATACAAAGCCGGTGTAGTAGGCCAGCCCCCGGACAATGCCCAAATCAATGCGGATGAATTGCCCGACGCCTAAGGCATGCAAGCTATCCAGTAACTCCTGCCATTCCTCAAGCCGGGCCTGCATGATCTCACGCTGCCCAGGGGTAGTGGTGTGCGCCAACAGAAAACTACGCAAGGCTTCCATGTCGCGAATACTGGTAAGGTCACGGATTTTACCAAAGGCATCGTCAGCTGCATCCCCGAAAACACCACGTAATTTGGTCACGCAATCGTCTTTGGACATACGTTCCATTTTGTCCACCACTGCCAGCACTTCCAGAGCACGATCACCTTCCAGGCCCATGGCCCCCAGATAATGCATCCACAAATTACGGTCGCTCAGACGCAAAACTATATCGCCCGACCCAAGTCCAAAAACCGCCAAACTTTCCACACATGTGGCTATTAGCTCGGCATCCGCGCCAGCGGAAGTCTCCCCAAAAATATCACAGTTAAACTGATAGTGCGATCGCAGCCTACCCTTCTGGGGCTTTTCGTAGCGAAAGTTTTCAGCAATATTGAACCACTTGACCGGTCGTTTGAGGGAATTGGCCTTCGCTCCAACCATTCTGGCCAAGGAAGGGGTCAATTCGGGCCTCAGTGCTACTGACTACCCCCCTTATCCTCAAAATTAAATAACTGAGACACGATCTCGGGACCACTCTTCTCCGTAAACAATTCCAACGGCTCCAGAGTCGGAATATCGTACTGAGTATAACCAAATCGGCGAGCCACCTGCGTCCAAAGTTTAAACACATGATTGCGGCGCGCACAATCCTCCGGATAAAAGTCCCGGAATCCTGGAAGAGTTTGAAACATCGCTGGAGTGCGCTTATGCTTTCGAAAGATCGATGTCTTTCAACTCTGCCTTCAGTTCTTTTCCAGCCTTGAATTTAATAACCGCCCGTTCGGGGATGATCACATCTTTGTCGGGCTTGTTGGGATTGCGGCCAACACGGGCTTTGCGCTTCTGGATTTCGAATACACCGAAGTTGCGCAACTCAACGTTGCGACCCGCTGCGAGTGCATCCGCAATGGTGTCCAAAGTCATTTGCACTATATCGCGCACATCCTTCTGGGCGATATTTTGCTCTTTGGCCTCGTAAATGGCTAATACAATGTCTCTCTTGGTGAGGTTGTCGGACATAAGATGGCAGATTGAAAGCTATGGTCGATAGAGTACAACATTAAATTTGAAAGTCTTTAGCTATTCGGCACTTCTGAAGGTGTCAAGGTGGCGACTCTTATTTTGCACAATGAATAACAGTAACGATAAAAATCCGATGGACGAATTGCAGGAAAAACTGCAACAAGCTCTGAAATCCGGTGGCATCCCAGTGGCGGGTCCGTTTGGCCCCATGATGGGCGCAACGCCAGAAGCCAAGAATACTACTGGTTCCGGCGTGTCCGACCAGGAAGCAAACGAGATTTTGGAACGGATAAGAGGGTTTAATTTCAAACCACGAGAAATTCGTGATTACCTCAATCGCTATGTAGTCAAACAGCAGGAGGCCAAAAAGGTACTCTCAGTGGCCATATGCGACCACTATAATCACGTGCGCCAGTGTATTGAAAATCCGCAGCTACGCGACCGCGACTACCACAAGCAAAATATCCTGCTGCTGGGGCCCACCGGCGTCGGCAAAACTTACCTGCTGCGCACCATTGCCAAATTGATCGGGGTGCCATTTGTCAAAGCCGATGCTACCAAATTTTCCGAAACAGGCTATGTCGGCTACGATGTGGAAGATCTGGTACGCGACCTGTATAAAATTTCGGGCAGCAATGCCGAGTTGGCACAATATGGCATCATATATATCGACGAAATCGACAAAATCGCTTCATCAGGCAGTACCCATGGCAAGGATGTCTCCGGTCGCGGAGTACAGATCAACTTGCTCAAGTTAATGGAGGATGCCGATGTCAATTTGTTCAGCCCAACCGACATGATGGCCCAGATGTCTGCCATGATGGAGGCCAGCAGGGGCGGCAAACCAAAGAAGCGTACCCTGAACACAAGGCATATTCTGTTCATTGTCAGCGGCGCATTCGACAAACTGGGGGAAACGGTAAAGAAACGCATGGAGGCCGCCGCAGTAGGGTTTGGCGGCACCAGCGGCCAAGGAGATAAGGATGCGTCCGAGTATCTCAGCCAAGTGTCGACGTCAGATTTCATCAAGTACGGATTCGAACCCGAATTTGTGGGTCGCTTGCCAGTGCGGGTTGCCTGCGAACAACTCAACACGGAGGATCTTGCGGCCATCCTGACCTCTTCCGAGGGCAACCTATTGGAACAATACCGCATGGACTTCAAGGGGATACGGGATTGATTTTTCCGTAACCAAGGAGGCTATTGCTGAAATCGCCCGGCGTGCGAACTCGGAAAAACGGGGCACGCGGCCTGATGACGGTGTTTGAACGCGTTTTTCGTTATTTCAAGTTTGAGTTGCCCTCCACCGGCGTAAAGTCGTTTGAGGTGACCAGAGAAACAGTGATGGATCCGTCTCAGGCCCTGAAAGACCTGCTCAAGGCCTCTGTCCACGAACAACGGGCGGCGCTACTGCAGGATGTGCAAGCCTTCGCGGCTCGATTTCGCGAACTGCACAATCTTGAACTGAAGTTTTTGCCTGAGGCTTGCGAGTTGCTGATCGACGCCTCCGTTGATAGTGATAAAACCATCCGCACTATTTGCGAGGAGCGGTTCAAGGACTTTGAACACGGTCTGAAAATCATTGCGCGCAATTCAGGTAATACCAGTTTTGAGATCAACCGTGACATGGCCGACAATCCTGACCAGGAATTATCTCGATGGGTCGTCGAAAGTTTCCGTAACAAAGATGCAAGCCAGGAAGGCAACCATGCCTGAGTCACATTCCGTTCGCTCGATGTTTGGCCGTATCGCCGGACGTTACGATGTGGCCAATCGCGTCCTCAGCGGTGGGACCGATATCTACTGGCGTTGGCGTTTGACCGGGTTGGTGCGGTCACAACAACCCGACTCCGTGGCTGACTTGGCCACAGGTAGCGGCGATGTGGCATTTGCGCTGCGCCGCCGCTTGGGCACCGGTGTCAGGATTTCGGGTTACGACTTTTGCCCGCCCATGCTGGAAGAAGCACGCGTCAAGGGTGCCAGAGGCGCAATGTATAAGGATATCCCGTTTGCCGAAGGCGATTGTCTGGCTTTACCCATCGACGATCAAAGCGTGGCTGCAGTCACCATTTCTTTCGGTCTGCGCAATCTGGAAAACCGCCACTTGGGACTGCAGGAAATGCGGCGCATCCTGAAACCCGGTGGGTGCCTGTACTGTCTGGAATTTTCCCAGCCTTATGCACTGTTGCGCCCTTTTTATTACCTCTACCTGAAATACGTCCTCCCTTTGTTTGCCCGGCTTCTCACGGGCGATAAAGCCGCCTATGACTATTTGGCAGGAAGCATTGAGAGTTTCCCGCCCGGCCGATTTAAGCGCAGAAATGCTTTCTGCCGGATTCAGTGAAGTCAAAGCAATCGCATTGACGGGTAGCATTGTGGCCATCCACATCGCCCGCCGCTGACCACAGCCATTTATGGCAGCCCGGTCAATCTGCGCTGCACCAGTGTCTGCACCCGTTGCGCTTCCTCAGCGGTAAAATTTTCTCCTAAGCGCAGTTGCGTCAGAGGCACCACGGTATCAATCAGCGCTGCCTGCTCATTATCAATCATCAAAGCCATCAGCTCCATGGATCGCGAAAAAACGAAATCACCACGGGTCGGTGCAAACTCGCCGAATAACCGGGTGGTCAAGCGGGTTTGCATGTTGATGCGTCCCGTTACCTCCGGGATCAGGCGAAACCTCGACTCGCCATAAAATCCCCGTGTATTGCTGATCAAGACCGCGTCAGGAAACCGTAATGGATCTGAGGCTAAATTAAAGGTTCTGAGTCCGGCACTGCTCACATTGGACCGCGGAATCTGAATCGCAACGATACGCGGGTCACTGACCAGAAACAGAACCTCATGGATACTGAAGCGCAGGTTTCCCAGTTCAATACTACCCTCTATCGCACGCAGCGAACCCAGGTTTTCGGGTCGAAATGGCGATGACGCTGCCTCAAATAGTGCATAAGTGGCCCCAGCATGCTCAATCACCACCGTTTGCGTCTCCATAGAACGAGTGCGCGTACCTCCGAGAACACCGGCAGTGGTGAAATCAAATCTCAGAGTCACACGGTTATTGCGAAATTCGTCGAAGATTACATTCGAGGAAATAGGTTGCGCCTGCCGGATTTCCTCGCGCACCGCAACCGACGTCTCAGCCAACTGCGCTACATCGCGGCTAAGGCGATCGGTTTGTTCCTGCAACCGTTCTTTCTCCAGCCGCACGATTTCCACCTCAGCTCTGGCTGAAACCAAATTTTGTTGCAACATATCGCGTTCCGTTTCCCGGATTCTAAGGTCAGTGGCAAGAGTCTGGCGTTCTTGTTCCAAACTGCGCCTCTGCTCTTCCAAATTCGCAACCGTTCGCTCTGCATCCTGCAACCGCTGAATTCTCTGCTGTAACTCCTCTTGCAATTGCCGCGCCCGACGTTCCTCTTCCGCCACACGCCGCGCCAACTCCTCGCGCTCAGCCGCAGTCAACTGTAAGGTTTCCTGCGTCTGGGTCACGGTTTCCGTCAGTCGATCGCGCTCAGCAGCCAAGCGTTCACGCTCCGCCGCAGTGCTTTCCAGATCTGACCTTGTTGTATCCAATTGCTCCGCCTGCCGCGCCATGTCATCAGCCATTTGCTCGCGGCGGGCAGCTTCATCCTCTAGCGACAACCGCAGCAACTCCACCATGTCAGCCTGTTGCGTTTGTTGCACTTCAGCACTTTCAGCAAGCTCCGAAGGCGCTTCAATACTGATCGGGTTGAACTCAACTAAAGCCAGGATGCTGATCAGCAAAAAATCGCAAATGACCAATAACAGCGTCTTGTTCACGTCAATTCGACCCCTTCATTGCCAAAATCAATTCGCGTCGATAGGGCCGCAATATGCCACCTTAAATATCGCTACAAAAAGGATCCCAAACAAGGTCGATGCATAGGCCGCCATCAGGCTCGCCTCGACTATGTTCAGCACAATCATGATCAAGGATCCTACGGTACCACCCAAACCCACATAAAGACCCAGATCAAACAGGTTTTCTTCATTCTCCAATAATTGCAGCTTGGTTCGGGCGGGTTCATCCGCACTGCGCACCTCTTTTAAGCGCACCATGCAAAACATGAATACCATGAGTTGCACAACGAAAAACATTAACAATACAATGAGAGTAACCTGATCAAACATAGTGGGTCCTGTTGAAGATGAAATATTGGCCAGCGAATGAAGGGAAGCGAGATCCAGAGTGGGCATGGCGCGCTGTCCGGCATTGAATTCCAGTAGTTTGGGTTCCACTGTTATCCAGACCAAACCGAAGCCCACCAGTGCGATGGAACCAGTGGTGGCAACGCGCAACCAAACCGGAGCGTGTAAACCGGGCCGCACCGCGGCAAGCCACTGGAACAATTGCAAAAATGCCAGTGCAAGAAACCACGCCGCCGCCATAAAAAGCAGATTTTTGAAACCTAACGCCAAGCCGGGAGCAGCACGGACGAAATCCTGAAAAAAAACGCTGCAAATTGATAAAAAGATCCCCGGCCGCTAAAAGAGCTGGTGGCGGTTCATACAGGGGCTGATTCAGTTGTGTAAGGTGTGCTAAACTTCCCTGACCAAACCGCAGGGCATAAGGCAAAGCCTGCCAACCCGGGTCTCCGTTATCCAAAAGATAAGCGATTAATCCCGCTGGATCCGGCGTCATTAACAGTCCAGCTGCCAACTGTGCAAATTGATCAGGACGGGCGGCTATCAACAAGGACAAGTCAATCAGAGTATCTGCATCAGGAACCAATTGCACCAATGCAGCCATTTCTGCCCAACGTGCGCGGGTTCCAATTGCTACGTTGGCTTTCAGCATTTGTTCCAGGCGGAATTGGGCACGCGTATCTCCAGATAACGCCGCTTGAGACAAGCTATGCCATTGACGCGAGAGATCTGTTCGCCACGCACCACTTTGCTCCAGCATGGCCGTGGTCAAAATCACCGCATCCAACGGATGACCGCTACTGGTAAACACCGGCATGAAATGTTGCCAACCCGCCAATTCCCGCACACCTAACAAGCCTTGCACACGCACGTTCGGCGACTGCTCAAGAAATGACAATGCCCCCTCTCTGCGAGGGCGCGGCAACATCAATTGCAACACAGGTCTGGAATCTGTCACGGGTTCCCAGATGCGCATTAAAGCCTCAAAATGCGGGGATGGACCTCCGCTCACCGCATACTGCGGATGTTGCCTGACAATCTGCCGGTACCTTAACTGCGCGTCTTCTGTCGGTGCACGCTCTGGCAACGCTTGCCAAACAACCTGCGCCAACCCAATCGAGCCAACTTCCAGCCAATCATCAACCCTATCCTCAACCTGCAAGGTACCAGATCCCGCCGACTCCAAAACCAATATTGACACACTCCGAAAGTGCACCGGAACAGACACCCCCAAAACCAGCAATAGTATGGATACCGCAACAAAAAAGGCAGAACTTGGATATGGGCTCTTTCATGACTTTGTCGAGGATGCACTCTCAGGGACCAGGCATTAGACAAAAAGGACACGCGCAAGGTTCAAGAGTGACGTTCCTTGTCAAACTGGAACACCACCCCCGTTCCTCCTATAATCAGCGCAGAAACTGCCAGTTTCCAAGAGGCGATGGCCCAGCCAAACACTCCCAGAAAAATTCCCAACGCGATGAGAAAATAGCCGGCCTGATACTTTTTAAGTTCGTAACGCGGCGGCTTGCCACTGCTGCTTGGCTCACTGTTTTGCTTCATAATACCAAGCTTGCCGCAAGTTTTACCCGAATGCAAGCGCACCTTATTTGTAGATGAATCCCCAGCTTGACAATCGGGACGCTATGAAAAGTGTTGCCTCTGCGCCAAGGGTCTCTTGACTGAAATCTTATGTCTCAAGAATCCACTTCCGCTTCAGCCAAAGGCGCCAAGGTAACAATCGCCGATGGTATCCTGCAAACTCCGGATCATCCGATCATTCCTTTCATCGAAGGTGACGGTATCGGTCCGGATATTTGGGCAGCATCCGTCCGTGTGTTTGATGCCGCCGTTGCCAAAGCCTACAATGGCACCAAATCCATTGTATGGAAAGAGGTCTTGGCCGGAGAAAAGGCATTCAAGGAAACCGGCAACTGGTTGCCCGAAGAGACTTTGGCCGCCTTCCGCGAATATTTGGTTGGCATTAAAGGCCCACTCACCACTCCAGTAGGCGGTGGCATCCGCTCACTCAATGTCGCCCTCCGCCAGGAGCTCGATCTCTACGTCTGTTGCCGCCCAGTACGCTATTTTGATGGCGTTCAGAGCCCGGTCAAGCGCCCACAGGATACGGACATGGTTATTTTCCGCGAAAATACCGAAGACATTTACGCCGGCATTGAATTTCAGGAAGGCACTTCTGAGGCCGAATCTTTTAAAACTTGGCTGAAAGCCACTTACCCGGCAAAATTTGCCAAAGTCCGCTTCCCAGGCAGCGCAGGTTTCGGCATCAAACCCGTGTCCCGCGAGGGTACAGCTCGCTTGGTGCGCGCAGCCATTCAATACGCGATCGACGAGGGGCGCAAGAGTGTTACCCTCGTTCACAAGGGTAACATTATGAAGTTTACCGAAGGCGCCTTCCGCGACTGGGGTTACGCTGTCGCCAAGGAAGAATTCGGCGCCAAGGAAATTGATGGCGGCCCTTGGTGCGAGCTGCCCAACGGTATCATCATCAAGGATGTTATCGCCGATGCGTTTCTGCAGCAGATCCTAACCCGCCCGGCAGAGTACGACGTTGTCGCAACCCTCAACCTCAATGGCGATTATATCTCCGACGCGCTCGCAGCACAGGTCGGTGGCATCGGCATCGCCCCAGGCGGAAATATCAATTACGTGCTCGGGGCAGCCATTTTTGAGGCCACTCACGGCACAGCACCCAAATACGCCGGGCAAGATAAAGTCAATCCCGGCTCCGTCATCCTTTCCGGAGAAATGATGCTGCGCTACCTCGGCTGGCGCGAGGCTGCCGATCTGGTCATTAAAGGCATGGAAGGCGCGATTCGCGACGCCCAGGTCACCTACGACTTGGCTCGCTTGATGGGCGACGATGTCAAACCCATCCGATGTTCCGCATTCGGAGACGCCATCATCGCCCGCATGTAATTTCAGTTTAACCCACCTTGAACGCCGAACTGCCAAGCGGTTCGGCTTCAATGTTGTATTGACCAACGAGGTTTTGCTTGTTGGTCTTACATTTTAATAACCCAACAGACAGAACTTGTATGAACAAGGAAGCAATTGAATTGCTCATCCAGAAGCACCCGCGCCTGAAGAAAAACAGAGCAAAACTCGAAGCCATGCAACCGGGCACCTACTGCATTCACCGCAGCTGGGGAATGGGCATCATCAAAGCCTACGACGAACAATCCGGACGTATGCTCATCGACTTTCCGGATGGACGCACCGGGCATGCCATGGATCCCGTGTTCTGCGTGGATAAACTCGATGTCCTCGACAAGGATGATATCCGCGTCAAGGCACAGGTTAATCCAACTCGAATCAAGGCTCTCGCAAAAGACAATCCTGCAGACCTCATCGTTGAGATTTTGCAACAGCTGCCCGACCAATCTGCCAGCGAAACAGAAATCGAGCTCACCTTAGCCCGTACCCTCGGACAGGAAGGTAGCAAAAAATGGTGGACTGCCACCAAAAAGCTACTGGTCAAGGACCCGAGGATTGCCGTGCCAACCAAACGCAACGCACCTTTCGTGTTGCGCGATGAGCCGGTCAAAGCCGAGGATGAAGTTCTGGACGAGTTTTTCGAAACCAAGGCGCCAAAGAAAAAAATCAATCTCGCCAGCAAACTTTTAGCACTGTCAGTCAAACACGAGGACATCAAAGAAGCTTTGCCAAATATCCTCAAAGAATTGGCAGTTTCTGTTGCTGAAACCAAGCAGCTCAACATGGGCGAACGCCTCTATGGCATCTGGGTGCGCAATGATTTGGCCCGCTTCATCCACGAGGACGTGGAGTCTCTGGAACCCACCTCAGCTACTTTGGTACGTTCCAGCGATGACTTGAGCACTCTGGCTGAAATGATCCCAGCTACTCACTTTGCACGCTACTTGGATCTCATCACCCGCGTGTACCCTGAAGATTGGCAGCGGATTTCTCTCGATCTGCTCAAAAATAGCTCAGGCAAATTCACCGCAGAATGCTTCCAGTTCCTAATGGAACGTGACTGTGAAGAGCTTTTGAGCGCCACTTTGCAGCGCTGGTTACTAGAACAGAACTTAAAAGCCCCTGTGCTGGTATGGATTCTTAAAAATCGTAATTCGCGCAAATACGCCAAGGCAGTACGTGGTTTGATGACCCCAAGACTGCTCAGCGCTGTATTCTTTGCCATTGATTACGAGGCACTGCAGTCGGCCGGCAACCGCCGCATTCCTCTGGCCGATCTGCTGGTTGAAGAAAAAGGTGGTGGTGTCATTGAAGAGTTGCTCGCCGATGCCGACAAAGAGACCGCTCACGACTTGGCCACCACATTGTTGCTGAACCAAGGATTCGAAGACCTCTCCAAAAAATTCCTTTTGGCACGCTTCATCAAGATGTTTCCAAGTGTCCAAAACATTGTGGATGGTGAGGCCAACGAACAAGCACCGGCCGCCAACGAGGAAGCACTCATCGTTTCTCAGTCGAGTTTGGATATTCGCAAAAAGGAATACGAACACCTCATTTCCGTGCGCATTCCCAAGAACAAGGAAGATATTGCGGAAGCACGTGCCCACGGCGACTTGCGCGAAAACGCTGAGTACAAAATGGCACGTCAGGAGCAAGATCTTCTTTTGGCCCGCAAAGCTGAGCTGGAACGCGATATGGGTCGCGCCAGAGTCACCGATTTTGCCGATGCTCCCAACAGCATTGTCGGTGTAGGAAGCGTAGTGGAACTGGAAGCCAACTCCACCAAGGAACGCGTCACATACTCAATTTTGGGCGCCTGGGATGGCGACCCTGACCGCAATATCCTTTCTTATCAAACTCCTCTGGCCCGCGCACTCATTTCCGCCAAGGTCGGGGATAAAGTCAGCGTCGATATTGAAGGTCACCAGGAAGGCTGGAAAGTGCGCTCGATCAAGCGTTGGGTTGACAAAGTTTAATGGGTTCTGCGCGTGATTACGGCCATTGAGATTCTAAAGCTCCTAGCCGATGTCACGCGTTTGCGGATCGTAAACTTGTTGGCGCAGGAAGAACTTTCAGTTGCTGAATTACAGGAAATCCTCGACATGGGGCAGTCGAGGATTTCTTCGCATTTAGCGCTGTTGCGTCAGGGTGGTTTGGTCCTGGATCGTCGGGAGGGCAAGCGCACCTACTATTCACTCACCCACCGCAAAGGCTCGAGTGATCAAACTCTATTGGATACAATCCTCAGTTCAACTTCCACCGATGCCGAACTGCAACAGGATGGAGCTGCCTTGAAGCGGGTGATAGACTCGCGAAGGCAACTATCAGAGCGCTACTTCAACGAGGTAGCAGGCCGTCTGGGAAAAAACTACTGCCCGGGTCGTTCCTGGGAGGCTATCGGCCATTTATTGCTGAAACTGGTACCGGAAATCGACATTGTTGACCTGGGTGCTGGGGAAGGTGTTTTATCGCAACTTTTGGCGCGCCGGGCACGTTCAGTCTATTGCATAGACAACTCTCCCAAAATGGTTGAGGTAGGCACACAGTTAGCCAAAGAACATGGCTTTGAGAACCTGCATTATACTTTGGGAGATATTGAGCAGGTACCACTTCAAGACAATTCCATGGATCTGGCTTTGCTCAGTCAGGCATTGCACCACGCGCAACATCCAAGGAAGGCAATTCAAGAAGCATGGCGAGTACTGCGTCCAGGAGGCGAATTGCTCATCCTGGACCTGAATGAACACACCTTCGAAAAAGCGAGGGAATTGTATGCAGACCTTTGGTTAGGCTTCAAATCCAATACCCTCTACCGCTGGCTCAGCGAGTCGGGGTTCCACCGCGTCAATGTTGACATTGTAGCCAAAGAAACACATCCACCCCACTTCGAAACGATTCTGGCGCAAGGCACCAAAATTTAAACGGAATCCGCCCATCCGCTTAATTCAGCCACCTTTAGCGAGCAACACTGTTGCGATAGATTTCGATGAGTGCGTCCGCCTCAGAGTGAATGGTAAAACCGGAGCGCACACGCTCCACACCAGCGATACCCATCGCTTCAAGGTTTTGCTCGTCAGCTAAAAGCTCATACAGAGCGCGACCCAAGGCCTCATTATCAGCACACGGAACAAGAAGCCCTTGCTTGCCAGGCTCAATGACCATTTCAAAACCACCGGTGCGTGTGGCGACAACGGCAGCTCCACAAGCCAAAGCCTCCAGACAAGTAAGTCCAAAGCCCTCGTTGTGCGGTACGCATGCTACCAGCGACATGGCTGCAAATAAATCCGGCAACTCAGCAAATGGACGTTTTCCCAACCAGTAAAAACGATCCTGCAGTCCTCGGTCTGTGATATAATCCTTTAACTCTCTCTCAAAGCTTTGAAAAGCGAGTGTGGTCTCACCAACGATTACTGCAGAGACATCAGGAAAGTGTGGCAAAACCTCACAACACGCATAAACGAATTCCCGGATACCCTTTTGGGGCCGGACACGACCAAAAATGCCGATTCCCAAGCGCCCTCTCAATCCAAGCTTTTTCCATGCTGCCGCCTTATCGGCGGGTGGACGGTAGATTGCGGTATCAACGCCATGAGGAATTATCGCATCAGGGACCTTCTCCAACCAAGATGCAGCACGAGGGGAAGTGGACAGTAATGTATCCATCCGCCGATATAAAAACTTTGTCCACCAACTGTGTTTACGCTGTGCAGTTGAAGTGAAAATCAAATGCAGCGGCAGTCCCAACCAATGCTTCAACAACACGCCTGCAAGCATTTCGATATTGCGTCTGGCATGCCAAATGGAGACTTCCCCATTACAAGTGCAAGAGTGCAAATGGAACAACAGTTTGAACCACCCCCAGTGGACCACAGACACCGGCAGAGGAGTACCCACAGTAACAAGATCAATCCTTGCCTGTTGATTGGGAGCCAAGGCGCAAACAGTGGCAGTGATCCCGGAGAATCGCCGGTTCAGGTTGGGCAATATGACCAAGGGGGTACTCAAGGACTTACTTGACCTGAGCCAAGGTTTCTTTGAGCGCACGGGCTGAGGATTGCAAACCCTGCTTTTCTTTGGGCCAGAGATCGATTTCCATATGATCAACGACCCCATTACGACCTACAATGGTCGGCACAGAAAGACTGATATCACGAATACCATAAACCTTGCCGCGCTGATAAGAGGATACCGGCAACAGTTGGTGTTTATCTAAAACCAGGGCATGCACCACTTCAGCAATGGTAACGCCAACGGCCCATCCAGCTCCACCTTTGCGTCGAATCACTTCAGCACCACTGCCTTTGGCACGCTCAAAAAGTTTGTTCTGCAATGCCGGATTCATCCCTGCCATTCCCGCCAACGGAAGACCCGCAGCAGTTGCAGACGACCAGACTGGGATCATTGAGTCGCCGTGTTCACCGAGAATCAAGGCCTTGACTTCGGTAGGACAAAGTTTCATCTCTGCGGCAATCAAAGAACGGAAACGGGCAGTATCCAACATGGTTCCCAATCCCAAAACTTGATTTTGCGGCACATTCATTTCCTGCACAGTGAGATGTGTGAGTATATCAACAGGATTGGAAACAATGAAGAACTTGGCGCAATTCAAGTGACCCGCACGCCGGATATCAGCCAAAATAGATCGGAACAACGATACATTTCGGTTGATGAGATCTAGCCTGGATTCGTCAGGTTTACGACGCAAACCAGCAGTGATGACGTATATGTTGGTGTCTCGCGCACGCTCATAATCACCAGCATAAATAACCTGACCACCGATACTTGATGACCCGTGCATTAAGTCCAATGCTTCGCCCTCAGCGAGGTCTTGGTTCGCATCAATGAGTTGAATCTCTGAAACTATCCCTCCGCATTGTAATGCAAAGGCTGCATTGGAACCCACCCTGCCACCACCACCGATAATTGTAACTTTCATAGCTTTCCGTAATTCAATTGGGGTTAACGCACGGATCCAATCTGCTCCATAATCAGATCTGTTATTCTCTGTACCACAGCTTCAGCAGTCTGTTTTTGATCGCACCCACAATCCTCATCTTTTATCTGTACAGGGACAGGAACATTGGTACACACCACTCCTGGGTGAAATTCGCTGTTGTCACACAATTCGCACTCCTTCCAGTTATCACGCTTGTCAAACATACCTAAACTCTTGCGCAATTCTATTAGTTCACGGGCCTGACCTTGGGAAATAGTCTGCAGACCATTTCCAAGTTGGGACGCAATCCACACCGTTTTGCAGTACGATTCGGTATTCTCCATCTTCCAATAGGCATCCTCAATGTGATCCCCCCATGTGATGACCCCATGATTTAACATCAGGATTGAGTGATGATTCTTTGCCACTTCACCAACCACCTGCGCGTTTTCCGGTGAACCAGGAGTTCGATACTCGGCCAGTCCAATCTGTCCTAAAAAAGACTTCTGCTTCCGGAATCATGCATGTGGGTGGACGAACCCCTGCCACCGCAAACGCGGTAGCGTGCACAGGGTGCGCGTGACAAGTAGCACGGGCCGCAGGCTGGTTGCGGAATATGGCCAAATGCGTCATACATTCACTGGTTCGCTTGAACTTTCCTGCCAGCTGTTTGCCATCAAAATCCACCATCGCAATGGTTTCAGGTGTCATAAAACCCTTGGAAATCAGGGTCTGAGTCGTAAGGAATAAATTGTCCCCCCACCCGTATCACCATATTTCCACCGTTACCATCGGTAAACTCTCGCTCCCACATGCGTCGGCCCATATCACACATGCGTTGCTTGAGTTGTTCAATCTCAGGAGAAGTGAAAAAGGCTTGAATCTCTGCAGGAGTCTTAGGATCCCCACCCGGAGCCCATTTATATACGTAATCTGGCAAAATTGGCGCGACAGGCGTACCAGAAACAGGCGATTTTACACTGCCCTTTTTCTGATCTGCAAACCCTGATCCATTCTGACCTGGCCTCATTTGCAAGCGATCACGAGCCGATGGCGTTAACAACGCATCCGCAGGAATGTCGGAAGCACTTCCGCCCTTGGCAAACAACTCAAGGACATCTTTTTCAGTATATAATCGACGGGCCATGATAAATTTATTTTTAGGTCGTTAACTGCGGGGAGGTTGGTAATTACAGCGGTCCAAAATCGCAGCGTTGTAGGCATCACATGGAGTATCTTCCACAAACGGAGCTGCAGCTTCACCACCATCGGTATAGCCTATCAAGTCGCCCACGGTAGCTCCCAAATTATCGTATACAACAAAAGAACTGCCTAGCGGCAATGGGGTCAGCGGCGCATAATCAGGTGCATCTTCAGGTCCAGCAGGAACGGCAACCAAAAACCGTGCACCCACAAATGACGCATCCACCTTGCTCATGGTCACACGGCCAATGATTTTCCCCATCTTCATGCGGCATGCCCCTTCTCTTGGCTTTCAATATCCAAAATCGCTATGCTCATATACCGCAACGGAGTCAGCGGACTGCCTACTCGCTCACGTATACTCTTTCCGTCCGACGTAACCAGCACCCTATCGTGTAATCCAGCGCCAAGACTATCAGCAACCAGAATAGGTTTTCCAATATCAAAACCTTCGACATCCAATGGTTGACAGATCAATTGTCGCCATCCCCGCAAACTGGGATGGTGAACTGTGGCAATCGCGTTGCCATCTACACGACATAACAACATTGGCTGGTAATCAGATCATGTTAAGGTTATCGACCAGCACACAGCGACGCTTACGCGTGAACGTGGCAGGTGTGGTTATTCCCTCACCAGTAGTAGTGGCTATGGAGAAGCTTGCATACCCTTCACCCCCACTTCCCAAACCTGCTAAACAAGCACCGTTCTTCACAAAAACTGTCGATTCTAGCGCACGCGCCATCGCAGTCATATGCCGGACATTCATAGTATGAATCATGGAAGAATGCTTATAGCCATGCTCAGCTATACGGGCTTTTTCTATGCCTTCCCAAACATCCTTTACCCGAATGATCGGCAACATCGGCATCATCTGCTCCTCAACAACAAATAAATGATCCGCATCGGTCTCCGCATAAAGCATTTGCGTTGATTCAGGCACATGTAAACCAGCATGGCGCGCCAAAACGTAGGCATCGGCACCAACCAAATCACGATTCACTGCAGGATGAGAGCAACCGCCAGCATCCGCGGTAAAAGTAAAGGCCTGCTCAGTCAATCTGGCAAGTTGGGCATCATTCAATTTCTTAGCTCCAGCTCGCTCGAAAGCTTCTAAAAACCTGGCGGTACACCGCATCCACAACAAAAACCTCTTTCTCACCAATACATAAGAGATTGTTGTCAAATGCTCCACCGAGAATGATTGAGCGGGCAGCCAAATCCAATCTGCAGTCTCATCCACCACTACCGGTGGGTTTCCAGGTCCTGCACAAATGGCCCGTTTGCCTGACTTCATCGCCGCTTTAACGATACCAGGACCACCAGTCACACAAATCAGCTTGATCAATTCGTGCTTACATATGCCATCAAAAGATTCCAGAGTCGGCGTCTCAATAATGGTCAGTACATTGGATATGCCTACCTCACGCACTATCGCCCGATTAAACTCACGCACAGCCATAGCTGCACAACGCGCCCCCTTGGGATGGGCATTAAAGACCACCGTATTTCCAGCCGCAACCATGTTGATCGCATTACAGGCTAGAGTCGGAATGGAGTGAGTTACAGGTGTTATTGCCCCAATTACACCAAATGGACAGTTTTCTTCCATGGATATGCCGTGATCACCACTCATTCCATAAGGAGACAACCACTCGGTGCCAGGGACTTTTGGAATTCCCTGTAGCTTGGCAATTTTATGCTCCAGTCGACCAATTCTAGTCTCCTCAAATTCAATTCTGCCCCACTCCTCCGCTTTGGCAGCGGACATCCTCTTCACCACCTGAACAATCTTCTCGCGGCCAGCAACGCCAATCTTTTGCAGCTTTATATAAGCTTCGTGTGCGGCCACCGCAGCTTCCGCTGCTGTGGCAAATACACCATCATCAACCACTTTTTTCGTAGGTTTTGGTGTGCTGACTACAGGTACTGCAGTCGAAGAAGTTGAGGTTGTGCCAATTTTTGTCAGCACCTCCTGCACGATAGATCGGATCAGGGCTTCATCCATGATGAGAAAAATAGAAGTTGTATTATCAGGATTGAGTTTGTCGGGCGCTGAATACGGTTTTGCCCAAAACTTCCACAGAATCAACGATGCCAATAACCGCAGCATCAATCGGCAATGGTTTCATGCCGTGCGCCATTCGTGCACTGCTTCCCTGACAGAAAAGCACCACATCATCTTTGCCAGCCCCAAGCCCATCCACTGCAACAATGGTGTTTTGACCAGGACGAAAGCGGACAGGGTCCTTTTCATCGACCAATAAAGGTTGCAATACCAGCAGCTTGCGGCCGGTCATGCTGTCATCCTTTTTGGTGCAACAACAGAACCTATGACTTTGGCGAGAAACATGCCGGGCTCGATTTACTTGGCCTTGGCAGCAGCAGGCGCTTTCGGCAATATAGCAAACACTTCGTTCGCCGGACGCGGAATTACCTGCACACTGATCACCTCGCCAACCTCTTTTGCAGCGGCAGCTCCAGCATCCACCGCTGCCTTCACGGCTGCGACATCGCCAGTCACCACCGAGGTGACAAGTGCATTGCCGACCTGCATAAGCGGGCCAACGAGTTCAACATTGGCCGCCTTGAGCATGGCGTCCGTTCCTTGTACCAGTGCCACAAGGCCCCGGGTTTCCAACATTCCAATTGCTTTGGACATAATAATCTTTGGTGAGTTTTGAAAAAAATTCTATTGTGAAAGAAGGCGATATGTCTCGCGGGCAACAACGGTTTCCTCGTTGGCCGGAATAATGAAGATCGAAACACGGGAGTCTGAACTGTGCAGCGCGCATTCCCTTGCGCGCAACTCCCGACTCTCGGGATCGATTTTGATGCCAAACTCTTCGAGCCCAGCGCAAATTGCATTCCTTAGGTCGCCGCGGTTTTCACCAATGCCTCCGGTAAAAACAATGGCGTCAACCCCACCCATCTGCAGCATGTACGCACCCATCCAATGGCGCACAGCATGCACAAACACATCCAAGGCGAGTTGAGCCCGGTCGTTGCCTGAGCGGGCAGCTTCAGCAATATCACGCACATCATTGCTCACTCCACTCAATCCCAGCAACCCACCCTCTTTGGAAAGTTGCTTGCAGGCCTCTGATACCGATAACCCAAATGCGTTTGCGGCCATTGGCAATGCCATGGAATCAAGGTCGCCAACGCGATTGTTTTGCGGCAGTCCACTTTGCGGCGATAATCCCATACTGTTGCCGATCGCAACCCCACTAAGTATGCCTGTAACCGAACTGCTGCCACCCAAATGACAAGATATGACCCGCAACGGCTTCTCCGGAGAAGCACCAGGTCCACGGGTGTAAAGATTTCGAGCCCGCTCGGCAACATCTTCCCGAGCAAGCAACTGAGCCGAACGCTCCGCGATGAACTTGTGGCTGGCACCATGAAAACCGTATCGCCGGATTCCCAATTGATACCAAGCTTCAGGCACCGCATATCGACGAGTGGCTTCCGGCGTCCATTGATAAAATGAGGTCTCAAACAGGGCTACCAAATGAGCCTTGGTCAATCGCCAAAACTGACGAATCCCTGCCGCATAGGCCGGATTGTGCGCAGGCGCGATGAAAGCCATACCGTCCAGAGCTTCCAGGACTGTTTCATCCGCACGAACACAACCACTGAGATTCTTACCCAAAACCGTCTTGAAGCCAACAGCATCAAGCTCATCCACCGACTGCAGATGTCCTTGGCAGATCAAACTTTCCAGCGCATCTTGTATGACTGCGCCAAAATCCTCCACACGCTCGTAACCACCTTTGGCAAGTAGCTGTTCACTAGTGCCTGTCATGGCGAACAGACAATACTTGAAGGATGTCGATCCTAAGTTGGCGACCAAGACCTTCATCAACTCAAATAGCCTTGTTGAGCTTGCTCAAATCGTCATGTGGACGTGGTATAACTTGCACAGCTACGACTTCACCAATGGTCGAGGCCGATGCCGCACCCGCATCCACAGCTGCTTTAACCGCCGCTACATCACCGCGGAAAAACGCCGTGACCAATCCACTGCCCACTTTTTCCCATCCGGTCATGCTGACGTCAGCCGCTTTCAACGCCGCGTCACAGGCGGCAAAAAGGGTGATTAATCCCTTCGCTTCTATCATTCCTAATGCTTGAGATGCCATTGTATTTACTAAGCTAAATTTTTATTAAACTTGAAAAGATTTCAGTAAGTCCGGGTGTGGACGCGGAATCACGTGCGATCCCGTCAACTCGCCTACTCGTTGCGCTGCCTCAGCACCTGCCTCCACAGCCGCTTTAACACTGCCTACATCGCCTTTGACGACAGTAGTGATCAGACCGCCACCGATCTGAATTGTTTTAACCAGCTCTACGCTGGCCGCTTTGACCATGGCGTCACTTGCCTCGACAGCACCAGTGTAGCCCTTGGTCTCAACCATTCCTAAGGATTCATTCATAATATTTTTGGATGGGTTTATAGTTTCGAAAAAGATTACTTCAACAACTCAACTTCAACATCAGGCCCAAGCCCACAGGCATTGCCTTCGTCTGTGTCAATATGCACCTCGAGCTTAAAACTGGGATCCACTCGAGCCAGCATACGATCAAAAGTCATGCCCAAATCGCCCCCTACACGCAGCTTCATCATATCTCCAGCTTTAACTCCGTAATAAGCCGCATCTTCAGGACTCAAGTGAGCATGCGGTGCCGCACGGATTACACCTTCTTCCATTTCAAAAAATCCCGCAGGACCCATCAACATACAACCAGGCGTTCCTTTGATATCTCCTGATGCACGTACCGGCACCTTGAAACCCAGAGCAATGGCGTCGGTAAATGCCAACTCAACCTGATTTAATGTACGACAAGGACCTAATATCCTCAAATTACTAATCACTCGACTTCTAGGCCCCACCAGCGTAACCGTCTCTTTGGCAGCAAATTGCCCCTCCTGATATAGCCATTTCATCGGAGTTAGTTTGTGCCCAACACCAAACAATTGCTCAACCGCCTCCTGCGTTAAGTGACAGTGCCGCGCACTAACATTCACCACCAGCGGATTGGGCGCGGCACCAGGTAATACGATACCCATCTGCCGATATACCGCTTCTCTTACCATGCGCTCGATTGCGCTTCGGCTAGGGCTTTGAGGGGTTATTACAGCCATGAAATTGCAAGTTAGTGAATGAAATATGGAAGAAATTGAGCGAATTCGATCAAAATCACTCAGCACTGTCAAGGAGTTTCAGATTCGAATGCTCTCACTTTCATGAACGCAATGTTTCGGACAGAAATGTCTCATACTCCGCACGATTCTTCTCCAGCCACTCAAGCCTGGACTGCTCCCAGGATAGTTCACGCCCTTGCTCTCCCTGTGTCCACTTGTATTTCCGTATTTCCTCTTTAATTAGATAGGTCATACGATAAAAGGGATCGCTAAGCATCATCGGTGGAACCGGAACGTAATCTTCACTCTTAAGAATTTCTCTCATAATTGAAAATAACATGACCATTTAGAAACCAAGCCGCAAGCTCCGAACACTCAATTATAGCCAAAGCCAACCACAGCCTTCCGGGCAGTCAACAAAATGGTCTCCTGATCCCCCCACCTTTCTGGACAGTCCCTATTTGCCTCCCAACCACCCTTTTCCGGACAGTCCCTAATTTAAAAAAATGCACTCTTCTGGCATTTTTTGCTTGAGACTACGCCTTATTGCGTTTGTTCCTATGCTTATTATGGCGATTGCTAGAAAACATAAGATGGATAAAGCCAAGGCC
>JAJOKB010000045.1 GCA_021208135.1 Verrucomicrobiota bacterium
CCTGTTAGTATATCCCCAATGCGTGGGCTCCGCTGCAACCCGGCGCTGAATTCCTGCAAGTGCTGTAAGCTGGGCAAAATGGCGGCAATGGTAGCATCCACAGTGCTGAGTACTTGCACGATGGAACCCTGCTCGCCTGAGATGACCTTTGTGCGAACGTCCGCAATCAACTCGTGCGCTTCTAATAAAATGTCCTGTACTGTTTGCCCGGATTCAGCGCCGATTAAAAATTCCAAAGGACTGTCCTTTTGCTCCAAGGACTCCAAGACCCGGCCCAATGAAGCGATGGTCACTTCGGTTGTCGCCAATAAACTGCTGATGGAGCCTTCGCGTTGATCGTCACTCAATCGGGCGATCAGGTTTTCAATATCAGGCAATAGCTTCTCGATGCGCTGATTCAAATCCGCCATAAAGCTTGGGCGCACCAAAGTGTGGATGGTATCCTGAGAAAACGGAGAACTGTCCAAAGGATTGCGAGCAATCACAATCTTACTGCCCCCACCGCCAAATGCTACAAGGGGGGGTCTGTAGCTCAAACCGGGTGGATCCGTTCAACCAGCGCATTTGGTCGGCATCCATGGCTAACACCACCGTTACATTGCCATCATCGCGCAACATGAAGTTCTGTACACGACCAATGGGAAAACCATTGAACTCCACATTCATACCGATGCTCAGGCCTGAAGCATGATCAGAAAGCAATTTCACGATTTCCTTGTCGGAAAACATGCCGCTACGTATCAAAGCCAAACCTGTTGCGAGCATAAAGACTAAACAACCGATAGAAAAAATCAGCCAAACCAAGCGTTCCACTTTGCGCTGAGGAGAATCCTGAACGGGAAATGGACTCATGCCGCCTCCTCAATGTGCTGTGAACCAAACTCAAAGATCCACACGTGTTCCAGCCATAATTCCGCCCTTTTCAATAACTGCTGCCAAGAGATGGCACCCGATGAAGAAATCGCTTTGGTTGGATTGATAAGTATATGAATACAACCTGGATGCATGGCAGCAGCCAAAAGTTTCCCGGCGGCACAGTAAAGCACTGGGCAGGAATGGATCGAAGTCAGCGAATCTTCATAGAGCGCAAGAAGTGCACTTCGACGATTGTAGATCTCAGAGGAAGGCTTGGGCGAAGGCTAGCGTTAACCACTGGAGATTTTGCTCCAGAGAAAATCCAGACCAAAGTGCAGTTTGCCCATCAAATACCCTGCACCGAACACCAAATGCAGCGCGCATTTTATTCACTTCGGCGGCGCATTCGGCCGCAGTGGTGAAGGTTACATAATTCTGAACAGGACAATCCATAAGGCTTGCAAAAGAAACATAAATAATAAGGCCATCCAAGTCATGCGGAAAAAAACCGCCGGCGCGCGTTAACTCATCCATCGATGTGAACCGCTGACCCAGCTTAAGCGGAATCTGAGTTAAGATGTAAGCGAGTGCAGCCATTTTAAAGGGCAGGCCGAGTATCAAGTCCACTCTCAGGGATGAAGACCACCCCTCGAGCAGAGGCGTTACCTGAATCCCCGTGACCACTGACCAAAAGACCAAAAGCCCCGGCGAAGATGGCCAGACTGATCAAAATGGTCAGGGTAAAAATAGTGATTAAAGCGCCCCAGAATCCGGGAATATCCAGAAAGTAGTGGGAATGGACACCGGATGCAGTCAGAACTGCCCCGTCTCCATTGCGCAGACTGATGGCAGTCAACAGATGCCGAGGTCCACTGAACAGGGCATACCAGAGAGCAGCAAGGAGTGGCGCAATTTCAAAGTGAATCAAATTAGGAATCCATACAACCCCCTTGTCTAACACACCAAACTCGCGGAATGCCGGAAATAACACTCCTCCCACTGCCGCACCAAAGATCGCTGCCAGAGTCAATAAGCCGGGAGCCACCCTAAAAACCATGTTCCCAAGCCTGAACAGCGGCCTGCTGCCAGACGCAACGTGCATAGGCAGGGGTTGAAAGTAAGCGCGACCCAAGCAAGGAACGTTGCCCGAAGGACTTATTGTCAGTCAGCGGGTGCGCCATTGGAAGCAGGAGCAGGGCGTTGCGGAATAACCCGACTCGGAGGCAACTCTGAGAAGGGATCCTCACTGCCCCTCCCCCTGTCCTTCCAGGTCGGCAAACCCCTTTTGTGCGCGGTGCAAGGTAATTTCGCGTGCCAAAGCCAATAGACGTTCCCGACTGATACTTCTCCAAAGCTTCTTTAGGCAGACGAGCCGAACCGAAAGCCCGGTCAGGGCGAGACTCACGGATAAACAGGGTACGCCCTTGCGCGCGGTAATATTCATTGCGGTGTACAACCATGTGGCGCCGAACGAAAGCCCTTAGATAAGGATCTTCACGAATACGTTCTACAAACTCCAATTCCAATGGATCGCGCAAAAAGCTTGGCTTGTTCGCTTAGAATAGTGTCCATCGCTGTTTCGATTTGATCCAACATACGGGTTTCCAATAACTGCGGGATCTTTTCCGCAGACTGGATACCTTGCCCTTCCAGCATGGCGTAGACCCAAATCATCTTTTCATCAGTCGGTTTCATATACCAACCGGGCGCTCCCTGAATGTTGATATTTTCCTGAGAAACCAACGCAGCCTCAAAAGCATATCCGGCCAAAATCGTAACCAACTTAATAGCGAGTGCTTCCAACATGAGGGTAACACTTAGCTAAAGGTGCCTCTACTTTCAAGAAGTTTGTTAATTAGATTCAATCTTCAAACACTTAGGCTGGAAGATCCGATGCGACAGCAATGGGTTCGACTAGCAGTAGACACAGAAAAGCGCTGATCAGTTTACGGTACACTTAGCTTGCGTTCGACAGATCCCCTGAACCCAATACCTATTAAGACGGCTTCAATGCCCAATACGACCTGCTGTTAAACCTCAAAGACTCATATTACATGGAACACCCAATGGATCTCGACCACGGTGGCACTGGCACACTGATGCGACCGCCGAAAATTCTGGATTACAGCCTTACCGGCGAAAACGCGAAACGAGCCGTGGAGTTAGGATTGGCGGAAGCAGATTGGTATCAATGTCCGGTGCCACGCAACGAAATGCGCAAGCTGCTGGAGCGGAGGGATGGACCTGCCATTCGTGACACCCTCATCTGGTTTGGGCTGATCTTAGGATTTGCAGCGCTCACCATACTGCTTTGGGGATCCTGGTGGGCAGTTCTGCCCTATTTGTGTTATGCGGCTTTGTATGCGTCGACTTCGGATTCACGCTGGCACGAATCCAGCCATGGAACTGCATTTAAAACAGATTGGATGAACAATGCCTTGTATGAAATCGCCTCCTTTATGGTCATGCGCGAATTCGGTGGTATGGCGCTGGAGCCATACAAGGCATCACAGTGACACAATTATCGTCGGGCGCGATCCCGAGATCGCGGTGCCCCGCCCACCGGACATTCCCGGATTGTTGCTCAGTTTCTTCAATTGGGGTGTCTATTTTAAATACTATCAACGCATCCTGTTGCATAGCATTGGGCGCATGGCAGAAGATGAAAGGACATTCATTCCGGAAACCGAATTCCCCAAAGTGTATGCACGGGCGCGGATTTATGTGGCGATATACCTTGCGGTAATTTTGGTGTCGATTGCGGTGGGCAGTGTATTGCCCTTGCTACTCGTTGGTTTGACCAACTTTTTTTGGCAGTTGGTTGATGCCAATCTACGGGTACACTCAACATGCGGGACTTGCGGAAAACGTTTTGGACCACAGGCTGAATTGTCGCACCTTTTATACTAATCCAGTAAACCGTTTTTTTATACTGGAACATGAATTATCACATTGAGCACCACATGTTTCCATTGGTGCCCTATCACAATTTACCGAAGCTGCATCAACTGGTTAAAGAGGATATGCCAAAGCCTTACTCAAGCCTGTGGGCGTGTTGGAAAGAAATCATCCCCACGGTTTTGAAACAAGTTAAAGATCCAACTTATCAACGTGAAAGTTAAGTTTGCCTGCCCCGAAGAAAAGGGAGGATGATTCTGCGTATAGAACCAATGCACAACCGGACGCTCTTGGTTGGTTGGAAATCTGTGCAGCTGCAGATTTGGGCATTGAGGATGTCATTCGATTTGACCACGGCAAGAAGACCTTCGCACTGATGCGGGATGATGAAGGCACGCTCCACGCCACAGACGGCATCTGTACCCACGGCAACACGCATTTGGCGGATGGCTTGGTGAAGGGAAAGATCGTGGAATGTCCCAAGCACAATGGCCGCTTCAATTTGAAGGATGGATCGCCAGCGCGAGCTCCGATTTGCCGCGGCCTGGCGACCTACCCGATTGAGGAGCGCAATGGGCGCATTTGGCTCAACATTGAGCAGGCAGGAGGCGACGGGGCGCGCTCCCAAAAGACCTACACCTTGCGCGTGGTCAGTAATCGCAGTGTGGCTACCTTCATCAAGGAACTGGTTTTGGAACCGGTGGACGGAACGGAAAAGATCCATTTTACGCCGGGTGACTACATGCAGTTGGACATTCCGGCCTATCAAGAGTTGCGCTTTGTGGATTTCGATATTCCTGAACCGTTTGCAGCGGTTTGGCGCCGGCAAAAGGTGTTTGATTGGGTGGCCCGAAATCCGGAAGGTGGGCGGCGTAACAATTATTCCCTTGCCAGCAACGCAGTCACCGAGCGCACCTTGAAATTCAACGTTCGCATAGCTACCCCCCCACCCGGACAAGATTGCCCGCCCGGCGTGGGTTCGAGTTATGTGTTTAGTCTCAAGCCTGGAGACATCGTCACTGCCATAGGCTCCTTCGGCGATTTCCACATCAAACCAACGCAGAAAGAAATGGTGTATATTGGGGGCGGCGCCGGAATGGCACCTCTGCGTGCACACATTGCGCACTTGTTGGAGAACGAGCGCACAAACAGGAAGATCAGCTTCTGGTATTGGCGCTCGTCTCGAAACAGGAGATTTTCTATGATGATTATTTCAGCCGTCTTGCCAAACTGAATGATAACTTCGGTTTTCATGTCGCTTTATCAGACCGCAGGATGAAGACAACTGGAATGGGTTGACAGGTTCATTCATGAAGTGGTTTTGGTTCATTATCTGGAAACACATCCTCAACCAAAATCGGTCGAATACTATTTGTGCGGTCCTCCGATGATGATCAAAGCTTGCAGTAAAATGCTCCGTGATTGGGCGTACCTGAAAAGAATATAGCTTTTGATGCCTTTTAGTCCCATGTCCATTCCCTACACGCAGGACAGCAGAGCAGGGAGTCCATCTCTGCACTTTTATCTCAACGAGGACAATTTATCGGATCTGCCAACCACGTCACGGGGCTGCACCAAAAATTTGGCTGAGTGTGTGCCGACCCTGCTCAAGGATGGCTTTTGTGGCATTCAATTAACCACATCCAAGCCTGAGGCAGCAGCACCGCTCAACCACTGTGCTTTGGACCGCATCAACACCGCTGCTGAAGCAGAAAACGTCATTGCCCGCCATGCGTGTCTCGATCACACGTGTTTGACCGTACACGCGGGTTGGGGACTGGAAGATGATGATGCTGTGGATAGACTGGTGGAGGCGATATTGAATGCGTCTGTGAAACATCGACTCCCGGTATATGTGGAGACGCACCGTGCCACCATCACCCAGGACATCTGGCGTACCGTGCGACTC
>JAJOKB010000075.1 GCA_021208135.1 Verrucomicrobiota bacterium
ACGGCTTCCGAAACCGAAGGAGGCGATGATGCTGAAGAGGTGTCTAAGTCCGCCGACGGCGGACGCATTTTTGTGTCTCCTTTGGCAAAACGCATGGCCCGCGATTTGAAGGTGGATTTGAGCCTGGTCAAGGGCACGGGTCCTAACGGCAGGATCGTCAAAGCCGATGTTGAACATGCCGCCAAAAATCCGCCTGCTCCAGCTTCCAAGGTGGCTGCATCCGGTTCCGTCGCCGGAGTGGCTTTTGCCGAGACCAAGACCTTGCCGGTAACCAACATGCGCGCAGCGATTTCGCGCGCATTGGTTGCTTCCAAAACCGAGGCTCCGCATTTCTATTTGCAGACCGAAGTGGACGGTGCACCTCTTGACAAGCTCCGCAAGCAACTCAACACCCATTTGGCTGATCTACCAGCTGAGCAGGGTGGTGTAAAATTGTCAGTTAATGACCTGATTTTGAAGGCCGCGGCTATGGCTGTGTTGCGCGTTCCCGCGATCAATCGTGCCTGGCAAGGTGACAAAATTGTTGAGCACGGCACCGTGCATCTGGCCTTTGGCGTTGCCATTGATGATGGCTTGGTGACTCCGGTAATACGCGATGCCCAAAGCAAAAGTCTGCGCGTAATCAGCTCCGAGGCAAAGGATCTAATTGGCAAAGCTCGCGGCAAGAAGTTAAAGCCTGCTGAAATGAGTGGAAGCACATTGACCGTCACTAATCTCGGCATGTTTGGGATTACCGATTTTTATGGTATCATCAATCCGCCTAATGCGGCCATCCTGAGTGTCGGCGCAACTGTCAAAACTCCTGTGGTCGACGACAAGGGGCAAATTACAGTTGGTTATCGCATGAAGGTCGGTTTGAGCGGCGATCATCGCGTGATTGATGGCGCTGTTGGCGCTCAGTATCTCGCCGCATTGCGCGAGATTTTAGAGACGCCCGCCTTGATGTTGGTTTGATAATAGTATGAATACTACAGTTTGCGAAAGCGAAGACCCGGATCCCGGGAGTAGATGCGGCAACCCCGGAGCGAAAGGTGTCCAATGGATCTTTTAATTACGGCCATTGTCATCACTCTGGGGTTGTCGGCAATTTGTTCACTCCTGGAGGCATTTATTCTCAGCAGTAGCACTGCTGAGGTTGAGGCCCTCAAGCGCGAGCGACCGCGCATGGGCTTGCTGCTGGAAAAATTCAAGCACGAGATGCATGAAACCAGCTCAGCCATTTTAACTTTGAACACGGTAGCCAATACCGCTGGTAGCATTGTCGTAGGTGCGCTTGCCGCCGATGTTTTCGACAGTAAAGGCGTAGGAATTCTCTCCGCGGTCATGGTGTTCGGTATTTTGGTCTTTTCCGAAATCTTGCCCAAAAATCTCGGCTTCACCTTTCGAAAGGAAATTCAGGTTTACGTTATTTATCCGCTGCTGGTGGTGCGCTTTGCGATGAAACCGTTTTCCTGGATGGCCAAAAAGCTGTTGCAAAAGATGCTGCATCAAGAAGTGCCCACCGAAGAGGAACAAGAACAGGAAATTTTGTTGTTAGCTGAGAAAAGTGCCGAGACTGGTGCCTTGCAGGATAGCGAGCGAACACTGATTTCCAATGCCCTTACCTTGGACAATATTGCGGTTGAGGAAATAATGACTCCCCGCACAGTGGTTACCTTCCTCTCCAAAAGCAGTACGGTGGCTGATGTCTGTCGCGATTTTCGCAATATTCCTTTTGCCAGGTTGCCGGTTTACGGGGAAAGCCTGGACGATATACACGGAGTCGTGCGCAGGCGCGATATCTTGCAGGCCAGCTCGGAGGACAAGGAACACCTCACAGTGGAGTCGCTCATGCAGGATGTGCTGTTTGTGCCGGAAACAGCCTCTGCCTTGGACGCCTTGGAACAGTTTTTAAAAAAGCATCAGCAATTTGCTGTTGTAGTGGATGAATTTGGCTCCACGGCTGGCGTTGTTACTATGGAAGATGTGGTCGAGCACTTGATAGGCAGGGAAATATACGAGGATTCCGACTTGGCGGTTGATATGCGCGAGTTGGCCAAAAAACGTGCCGAAAAGGCGCCACCTTTGACTTCGCTCGATTCATAGCATGCTCGAATCTGCTCTTATCACCCTGGCAACAGCGCGCACTTGGTGGACCCACGATCTGGATCCTGTTTTGTGGCATATTTCAGGTGCCATGGCCATCCGTTGGTATGGATTAGCTTACATCGCAGGTTTTCTCGGCAGCTACCTCTTATTGCGATGGTATCACAGCAAAAGCCTGTCGCCGCTTTCACCTGCGCATCTCGAGAATCTTTTTGTTTATCTCGTTCTTGGCGTTATGATCGGTGGTCGTCTGGGCTATTTGTTGCTTTACCAGACGGGCGATTTTGCCCGCGATCCATTGATTTTTTTTCCGGTTTTGGGAAGGTGGTATGGCCAGTCACGGTGGCTTCGCCGGAGTTCTGATTGCTGTGGTACTTTTTAGTTGGCGCAGCGAAATTTCCGTGTGGAGGGTGGGGGATGTGGTCTGCTGTGTCGCCTCTCTCGGCATTTTCTTTGGCCGTCTAGCCAATTTTATCAACGGTGAGCTATGGGGTACAGTAAGTTATGTGCCGTGGGCTGTTATTTTTCCTGATGCCGGTCCCGATCCGCGGCATCCTTCCCAGTTGTACGCAGCTGTCCTTGAAGGTTTATTGCTATTTGCCGCTATGCAATTCCTGCTGTTGCGCACCAGGGCGCGTTTTTATCCGGGACTATTAGCCGGGATCTATTATTGCGGGTATGCGTTGATGCGCTTTACCAGCGAAATTTTTCGAGAACCAGATGCTGCCCTGATTTTCGGGCTCAGCCGGGGAACTTTTTACTCCTTTGCTATTTTGGCTACAGGGATTGTTTTTATCGTGGTTGCTTTACGTCCTCGCCCTGAACACAATCGGTAGCTAATTATGATGCCCATTGATCCCATCAGCCCCAAGGAACATCCAAAGGGACATATTCTCGTCGTTGAAGATGACCCCATGGGGGCTGCTTTTTTTCAGTCCAGTTTGGTCACAGCTGGTTTCAGCGTCGATTTGTGCTCTGATGCCAGAAAAGCGGTGCATAAGTTGACTACCCTCGGGTGCGACAATTTCGATGCCGTGCTCACCGATTATCGTATGCCAGGGATGAATGGCCTGGATTTACTGCACTGGATTAATGCTCAAGATCAAACCCTGAGCACTGTCATGGTAACTGCCCAGGGAGAGCGGGATCTGATCAAGCAATCCATGTCCACCGGCGCACGCGACTTTCTCGACAAGCCAGTCACTCACCAACAGCTAACTTCCGTCATTGAAAAGGCTGTCCAACAAACAAGACGATTGCGTCATTTTGAGAATACCCAGCAAAGTCTGGCCGCCGCAGGTAGAATGGATCACCTGTTCAGCAACGTTCGCGCTGAGGAATTGAACGAATTTATCGATGTGCGCCACGTCCCATTGCATGAGGTCGGTGGCGATTTTCTTAATATTTTTAAGGTCGGGCCGGGCAAATTCTCCGCCGTTATTGGCGATGTTTCCGGTCACGATGTCAAAGCCGCTTTCGTCTCCTCCTATTTTCAAGGCCTGTTGCGCGGCTTTAGCGAAACTCAAACCTCCGCTCTCGACGCCATTTGCAAGTTTAATGATATACTCGTCAAGGAATGGGATGAACGAAATACCGAAAATCGCCTGATAACCAGCCCCACTTTAAGCGTCGCTTTGTTCGAAATTGATATCGAACAAAACTTGCTTAAGATATTCTCATGTGGCTTTCCTCCTGTTTACATTTGCGATCAGGATGGCTTTATCCATACGCAAAATATCGGATCTTTCCCCATAGGGTGGATGCCTGATTGCCAGCCAGAGGAATTTGCCTTTGACATGGCCCGTGGATCCTGTCTTTTAGCTTTTACCGATGGGCTCATGGATTTAGCCATTGAGTTGGAAATCAATACTTTGAGCTTGCTCTTTGTTCTATTTCGTGAGAATCTCGACCTTAAAAATGGTCCACTACAGGCGGTGGATGATATTTTAGTATTACGTTATCAATTCAATTGTAAAGTGCCCACACAATCATTATTCCATCCCATCATTCAAGAACAGTATACTGGTGCTGATGTAGACGATATGGACCGCATTGAGGCGGTTTGGCGTCGGAGCTTGCAGTTCTCTCTGCAAGAAGAACTCGGTGACAGGCTGTTTGAATTGCTCATTTGCATCCGTGAAGGTGTTATCAATGCGATGATTCACGGCTGTGAGCGTTCCTCGGAAAAGGTTTGTACTCTTACCATGACCTATAACCCCGAGAAATATCTGGTGCGCGTTCGCATCGACGATCCGGGCAAGGGCCACAATTTCGATTTGCAAAAACGCCTCAAGGAACTCGCCAACCCGGATGGCAAACATCTCGGTCTTGGAATTATTCAACACCTGAGTGATTCCTTCTCCATTGAGAACAAAGGTTCCACTTTAATTTTTGATTTCTTTCTTACTCCTGCACAATCATGATCGCTGTTGAACTTGAAGAAAAGAAGAAGCGTATTCGCTTTTCAACAAAGGGTGACGTTAAAAGCTCCAATATTAAGGAATTTAACAGTGAGTTCACTACCTTGATGAGTAGTTTTCGCAGTGCCAAGTGGAAGGATTTTGTATTTGGATTTGCGCAATGCACGCATCTTGGATTCGGTTGCTTTAAACTGGATTTTTTCAGTTAGTACGTGATGTTCAAACCGACGAACGCAAAGTCATTTTGCAGATTTCCAGTCCTGCGGTGCACCGCGTCGTATGTTTCTCGGGTCTCGATCGGTTGGCACATGTGAAATATCGGCCTCGCAAACAGGTCAGATAACCTCTGTAGCTCAGGAATTTTTACGGGCCACCTCAACGAACACTGTGTTTTATTTGATTGTGGTACCGTGCAGCAGCGAGTCCTGCATTGAATGCGCTTCGTTTAGCTCTGAAAGTGTCCACGCCATTCATTCGGAGGCAGGGATCTCTGGGTTACGTTTGAGTGCAATACTCGCTGCGCTCTTGATTAAATTCGTTTTTAAACTCCATTGAAGAAGTTTTTCAAGAGAGCGCAGCGCTGGCTGCGGCAGCAAAAAAATTGATTGGTTTCCGCTGCGACGCTCGCTTCACGGATACGACCGAGGTAGCGCAATGGCGGACTGCGATCAGGCACCAACATCGCGTTGCTGGCCTTTCCGCAGGGGATGGCGTATGCTGCAATAGCTGGATTACCCATACAATACGGTATATTCGGCTCTGCAGTGGCAGCTATACTGGGGCCGCTGGTCAGCGGGTCCCGCTTTGTTGTATTGGGACCGACCAATGCGACTGCGGTACTGGTGTTTGCATCCTTTCTTTCGATGGGAATTACGGATATGGCCCTGAAGGTGGCCATGCTGCCGCTATTGGTGTGCATGACCGGTATCTTTCTGGTGCTTGGCTCTTTTTTTGAAAGTTGCCAATTTGATTCAATATATTTCCCGCTCAGTAATAACAGGCTATATCACTGCAGCGGCGATATTTATTATCATTAATCAGATTCAGAAGGTATTTGGTTTTGAAATAATTTTGCCGGAGGGCTCGACCTTTTTCACGGTTGTTCATTTGTCGCTGTTTAATTTGGTGAATAGCCATTGGCCGACGGTGCTTGTCAGCTTCATCACAGTGATCATTTACGTCGGCTTTAAGCGCTGGAAGCCTGCATGGCCAGCGGTTGCCTTGTGTCTGCTGTTTATGGCAGCGATGACTGCAGGTGTAAACATGACCTTGAATCACTGGCAAATATCATCGCTTGTGAGCACGCTCTCAGTGGTGGATGCGGCCTCGTGGAGACCGCAGTTGCCGGAGGTTTCCTTTGAATGGATCAGCTTGTTGGCCGGATCTTCCCTTGTGCTCGCTTTTCTTTCGATTCTGGAGGGTGCTTCGATAGGCAAATCGTTGGCAGCAAAAGCGGGCGAGCGGTTGGATACAAATAAAGAAATGCTCGGTATGGGTGTGGCCAACATAGGTTGTGCGTTGATGCAAGGTGTGCCGGCCTCCGGTTCGCTTACCCGGTCACAGCTCAATTTTGAAAGTGGCGCGCGCACAGGGTTTTCGAGTATCTTTTCCGGGGTGATCGTCGCGTTGGGAGCCTTTCTGATAGGACCCTATACCAAATTTATTCCGGCAAGCGCACTGGGTGTTCTGGTCATCGCTATTGGCTTATCCTTGATCAACAAGCACGTGTTGCGCGTTGTATGGAACGCAACTGGTTCCGACCGATTGGTATTTATAGTTACATTTGCTGCGGCTCTTCTGATTCGGTTGGATTTCGCCATTATTCTCGGTGTCGGGGTTTCCGTATTGTTATTTCTGCGCAAGGCAGCGCAACCCGAGTTGGTCGAGTACACTCAGGATATGCACGGTCAGTTCAGGCCAATGGAGAAAAGTGATGTTGAACGAGTGCCGGAGATTTCAATCGTGCATGTTGAAGGCGATCTGTTTTTCGGGGCCGCCGAATTGTTCAGGGATCAAATGCGTCAGGCCTGTGAAAAGCCGCACCTGAAAATTGTGATACTCAAAATTGCGCAATGCACACCATCTGGATGCCACCAGTGTCCTCGCCCTGGAGGAACTAATCCGATATCTACGCAGTACTGGCAGGCATTTATTGATCAGTGAGGCACGCAAGGATGCGATCCGAATTTTCATAAACAGTGGATTGATCGAAACACTGGGACGCGAAAATCTGTTCCCTGATCACATTTCGAATACCACCTTGGCCACTTCCAAAGCATTGAAGCGGGCAGTGCAGATTTTAGGCGGGCAGCAGGCCGAAGTGACAATATTTGTCGGTAAATCCACCAAGCAGCGCCGGAAAACTAGACGGGACTGCGTTGAGTTTTGGATCTGTAAATTAAAACGGGCGGATTCCTTGTGGGAATCGCCCGAGCTTGTTATCTACTTATCAGTTAATATCAAACGAGATTCCCATGCCGCTAATTCCGTAGCGGAAGGAGTTTAACCCCCCGCGCTGGCGAAGCCGGCTCAGGGTTGATCTACGCTTGATGGCGTTGTTTTTGACTGTCGTTGTATTTTTGTTATTTGCCGTGGTTTTCATGGCGAAAGGTATTAACTACAGTCATTGATAAAAAAGAACTGCTGATACACTCAGTAATTTCTGCAGCTTTGTCAAGCGTATCAGAACAAAATCGATCTATGCTGGTTGGCGGGTCCTTTTACGCGTTGACCGGTGAGGCAAGGTGCATAGATTGCGAGCAATGATAATGCGGTGTATTCTCTTTGCGGGAGTCTTGCTGACCTGGTTAACTCCCTGGACGGTTGGTCAAAATCTGAATGTGGTCATTGCCAATCTTGAACAGGATGTGCGTACCCTGCAGCGTGATGTGGGAAGACTGCGCATTGAGACAGAGGCTTTGGCGCGGGAGAATGCTGAGTTGCGCGGGCTTTGGGTGAACATTGGAAGGGCAGCGTTCTCAGTTTGTTACGGTGACGCAGTTGAATCAGACGATTGCCAGTCTGCAAGCACAGGTCAATGCTGCCAGCGATCGTCAGCAACGTGAAATTATTGCTGAGGTGACGCGCCAGATAGAAGCACTTGCCGCCCAGACCCAGCGTGCGATCAATGCGTTGGCCAGGTCGATAGAAAGTCGTCCGCAAATGGAACAAGTGGTGACTTTTAATGACAATTTTCCATCCCGAGGCATTCAATACGTTGTGCAGCAGGGCGACACGCTTGGAGCCATTGCCCGTCGGCATCGCTCCCGTGTTGAATGGATTCGCAATGCGAACCGATTGCCTAATGACACTATCAGGGTTGGGCAGGAATTATTCATACCTCAGGAGTAAGGAACACAATTATGGCGCAAACTAAATCACGCTTAGGACGTGGACTGGACAGTTTGATTTCCGGGGGAGTGGCTGCCAAGCCAGCCACCCAGTCGGGCAAGGCGACAAAGGCCTCTGCTGCCGCAGTGGCAACTACAAGTCCGGTAGGTATTACAGAGCTGCCCATTGGCAAGATCGAGCCCAATCCGCATCAACCCAGGAGGGAATTTGATCCTGAGGCTTTGCGCGAGCTGGCTGACAGCATCCGTGCGGAGGGCCTGTTGCAGCCAGTGGTTGTGCGTCCGGTGGGTAAAGACAAGCATCAATTGATTGCTGGAGAACGTCGTTGGCGGGCCTGTCAGCAGATTGGCATGCGCACCATACCGGTGCGTGTATTGGAAGTCAGCGAAGCTTCTTCTGCTGTACTTTCATTAATTGAAAATCTGCAACGCGCCGATCTCAATCCCATTGAGGAATCGCTGGGATATGCCAGCTTGATGAGGGATTTTGACTTGACCCAGGAAGCGGTGGCTGAGCGGGTTGGCAAAGCCAGGGCATCCATTGCCAACGCCCTGCGCTTGTTGCAGTTGGATCGAGAGCTGCAAAGTTACCTTGCCAAAGGCATTCTCAGCGTTGGGCATGCCAAGGTTTTGCTTGGTCTGGAGAGCAATGCGCAACGCTTGTTGTTAGCCCGCCAAATCATCGAACGAGGCCTGAGTGTTCGCCAGACTGAAGAATTGGTTGGCGGGCATAAAAAAGCCGCCACAGCCAAGGGGGGATCCAAGGCCAACAACTCTGGTGCCGAAGATCAGACCATAAAGGCCATTGAACGACAGATTGCTGCCAAGCTGAATACGCGCGTGCTGGTTCGGCACGGGGCAAGAAAGGCAGGGTCGTCATTGAGTACTATGGCAATGATGATCTTCAGCGCATCATTGAAAAATTGGGCATTTCCGGATGAAAGAAGCACCGACTTACATTATCGGGCATCGCAATCCTGATGCGGATGCGATTTGCTCGGCCATCGGTTATGCCGCATTAAAGCGAGCCAAAGGCGAAACGCGCTACACAGCGGCGCGTTGTGGCAATACCAATGTCAGGATCGATGCCATCCTGAACCGTTTTAATGTTCCCTTGCCGCCCTTCATTGGTGATGTCACTCCGCGCGTGAGGGACATTATGAAGACCGAAGTCAAAAAGGTGCATACTCAATCCACCTGCAAAGAGGCATTGGAAATCATGGATGAGTTTGATCTGCGCTGCTTGCCGGTTGTGGATGAGAACAATCGTCTACAGGGTTCTGTTTCCATCTTTGATTTGGGCGATTATTTCATTCCCAAACCCAGGCAAGAGCGCAAAATGCGTCAGGTTCACACCAGTTTGCGCAAGATTGTTGAAGCGCTGAATGCCCAGGTCATTTTTGCCTTTGAGCCAGATCGCGAGGAAGATCTGTTTGTACGCATCGGCGCTATGGATATCCGATCCTTTGGGAAATTTTACTCTGATGATCAGGCACTGGCCGGATCCTCGGTAATTGTCGTTGGCGACCGTTATGATATCCAGCATCGTTCCCTTCAGCTCGGCGTGCGCATGATTGTAATCACTGGCAATTTGCCGGTTGAACCCGATGTCATCAGTGTCGCCAAGGAGCGAGGTGTATCTTTGATTGTTTCGCCGGAGGACTCCGCCACGACTTCGTTGATCATTCGCTCAGCTGGAATCGTCGACAATGTCATGAGTACCAAGACGTTCACCGTCAGCCCCGAGGAAAAGCTGTCGGTAGTAAAGCGTAAGGTCACTCACACCCGTGCACTTGCCTGTATGGTGGTTGACGAGGATAACTCCCTGCTCGGGGTTTTTACTAACAGCGACCTGCTCAAGCCTGTTCAAAAGTCCTTGATTCTGGTGGACCACAATGAATTGTCCCAGGCCGTGGCTGGTGCCGATCAAGTACACATTGCAGAAATCATCGACCATCACCGCCTGGGAAATGCCGGAACCCAACAGCCTATCCTCTTTATCAATTCGCCGGTTGGTTCCACTTGTACCATTATCGCCGATTTGTTTCAGCGCGAAGGTATCGATCCTGATCCTGCGATTGCCGGTGTGTTGATGGGTGGGATCATTTCCGACACGTTGAATCTTAAAGGACCCACTACAACGGACAAAGACTCTGAAATCCTGCAATGGTTGGCAAGCTTGGCCGGCATTGCTTCTGACGACTTGGCAGACATCATTTTCAGCTCCGGTTCCGTCATCCTTGGTCTGGATCCTGACGACGTGATTCAGGCCGACTGTAAGCTGTACGATGAAGAGGGCGTGCGCTTTTCAGTCTCGCAGGTTGAGGAATTAGGCTATGAAAATTTCTGGCAACGCGAACAGGCGATCGAAGAGGCGCTGGAGGCATACAGAGCCAAGGAAGATCTGTTGTTTTCCTGCTTGATGGTCACCGATATCTACACGCAAAACTCACTGCTGATTGTGCGCGGCGATGAGGTTTTTCTAGATAGTATCAGCTATCCGCGCAAAGATCGCAGCGATGTTTTCGAAATGACCGGTGTTGTCAGTCGTAAAAAACAGTTGGTTCCCTACCTGAGCAGCGTGCTGCGTTCCTCTGGAATGCAGGGGGCCTCATTGGCTTCAATGCGCGCCTGATGGACTCGACTTCGCTTGTTCGGATGCTCAGTGCCTCTATCGGCATGGGCGCAGTTGAGAAGGTTTACAATAGTTGTTGTCAAAGCTTACCTCAATGCTATGTTGTTGAGTTACAGCTTAATCAAACTACAGACATACGAAACTAAACAAGGAGTACATGGCAAATCAATCAGGTTCAGGCGCAGGGCGGGGAAGATACCAACGGCAAAATCGTGGACCACAGGTTCGCAAAAATGAACAAATTCGCGTACCGGAGGTACGCTTGATCAGTCCCGAGGGCAAACAAATCGGGGTTGTTTCCAAAGACGAGGCATTGCGTTTGGCACGCAGTGTCAACTTGGACTTGGTTGAAATTGCGGCTACCGCGCGTCCGCCGGTCTGCAGGATTTTGGACTTTGGCAAGTACATGTACGAACTGTCCAAAAAACAAAAAGAGACCAAAGCCAAGGCAGCCAGTGCTTCCCGCATTAAGGAAGTCAAGTTCCGTGTCCGTATCGAGGGACATGACTACACCACCAAGTTGCGCCGGGCAGAAGAGTTTCTGTACAAGGGCGCCAAGGTGAAAATGACCCTGAGTTTCCGTGGTCGCGAAATGGAATACACCGATCTGGGGATGGAGGTGGTCCGCAAAGCTGCAACGGATTTGCTGCATATCGGTTCCGCGGACAGCGAGCCGAAGTTGGCAGGTCGCAATATCAGCATGATCTTATCTCCCTTGCCCAAACATAAACGGGTTCTCAAGTTCAACAGCTTTGTCGATGATCGCGAATTGGAGGATGATGACGAAGATGCAGATGATGAGGACCATGAGGATGACGAGGATCAGGATTGAGCGATGATGGGCCGGCGGTTACTTATTCTTTGGCTAATACTGGGATGGATTTCTTTTCCCGCTGTTTCCAAGGCTTCGCATCCGCTGGCTCAGCAGGTTGTGGTGCTCGCTAACAGCGAGGTGCCGCAATCCGTTGAACTGGCCCGTCATTACCAAAATGCCCGAGGCGTTCCGGAAACTAACATCATCACGCTTGCTGTCAACGATGCCTTCCAACTGACTTGGCCGGAATTCGTTGATCAGGTTTGGAATCCTTTGCTCAGTCAGTTGATTGAGCGCAAGTTGGTTTCCGGCACTGAGGACGGCAAGGATGCCCTCGGTCGCTTGCGTCTGAAGGATGTCGAATTCAACTTTACCTACCTTTTGGTATGCAAAGGGATTCCTGTGGTGGTTGCGGGCGAACTGAGTGAAAGTCATGTGGAGTTGTGGCCTGCATTCGCCGAGCGTTTCGCATCGGTTGTCGCTGATCCATCCTACGAACTGTTTCGTACCGATCCACGTTTTCAACGCGATGATGCTGCTGTGGACGGTATGTTATCACTCTTGCTTGTTGCAGACGTGCCCGTTCATGGATTGATTCTTAATCCGATGCACAGGCGTCCACCGCCCGTGCAAACGCCCTTTCCGATCCTCAGGATTACTCGTCTGGATGGTCCTGACTTCGGCTCGGTCAGAGCGATGATTGACAATGCGTTGCTGGCTGAGCGCAAAGGTCTCAGAGGTAGGGCATACATCGATATGGACACCAGGGGCGAAGGTTTCGCCGCTGGTAATCAATGGCTGGATGTCACTGGCAGGATAGCTAACGAGCTCGGTTTTGATACGGTCATTGATCGTCGCTCACAAACATTTGCTGCCCGGGATCGTTTGGATGCTCCGGTATTATACTTCGGATGGTACACGGAAAATGTGAGCGGTCCTTTTGCGTTGCCTGGATTCAGGTTCCCGCCCGGTGCGATTGCCATGCACATTCACAGCTTCTCAGCTCAGGAGTTGCACAATCCCCGCCGCAAGTGGAGCGGACCACTGATAAATGCTGGTGTGACCGCTACTGTAGGCAATACTGCTGAACCCTTTCTGCCATTTACTCATCACCCGGATGCACTGTTGTTGGCTCTGGTAAATGGGCTTAATTTCGCAGATGCCGTCTATTTTTCCCTGGCGTCCCTGGCCTGGCAAAATATTGCTTTGGGCGATCCGCTGTACACACCGTTTGCAGTAGGGTTGGAGCAGCAGATCGGAGCGATGGGTGATCCTATGGAAGTGATGCTCGATCAGTATGTTGCCTTGCGCCATATTCGACTGTTGGAGCGTGAACTTGGGCGACCTGTTGCGCTCGCACAAGGCCGCAGGTATCTGGCGCGCAGCCCTGGTCCCGCGCTGGCATTGCAGATTGCCCGCTGGTTGGCTGAGGATGGCAAGACAGCAGAGGCAGTCAGTGAACTGATGTTTTAGTGAATCTTCGGGTGACCCGCAGCGACAATTGGATGCTGGTGCGTGAAGTGGCTGACGCCTTTCTGGAGTGGGGTAAGCCAGCTGAGGCATTGGCTCTTTATGAACGCTTGATTGATCATTCGGCAGTTCCCAATGCCTTGCGCCGGTCTATCATTCAAGCGGCGATTCCCGCCGCTGAACGCAGCGGTGATGTGCGTAAAGCTGCGGATTGGCGGGTGCTTTTGGCCCAGTAATTCAAACTCCATATGTCCTGGAATCTACGTCAGCTCTTCGAGGGCTTGGTTGAATTACCCACAACAGTCGATATTGATGCAGTCGAAATCACTGCGGGTATCGAATGCAGGGCTGACAAAGTGTCTGCTGGTACAGTTTATTTCGCCTTCGCCGAGTATCTTCGTTACAACGGATGGTTGGAGGGCAAGGACGATTTGAATCTTGCAATTGCAAATGGTGCAGTGGCCGTTGTGATCGACGCAGCAGCCTGTAGCAAAGATATTTCAGTGCCTGTTATTCAAGCCGATGATGTACGCGCCCTCTGTGGCCGTGTTGCCGCTCGCTATTGGGGTCTGGAGGCTGAAAATCTGCCTTTGATAGGCATTACCGGCACCAACGGCAAAACAACCACCGCTTTATTGAGTCACTTCGTTCTGCACCAGTGTGGTATCAGTTCCGGTTGCTGGGTACGCTGGGCGTGTATCACAACGGTTGGAAGGTCCGAGAATCTGAATACACTACTGGTTTGGCAGTAGACACCTGCCGTTACCTCCAGGAGTTGCAAAAACGAGGTGCCAAAGCGGCTGCACTGGAAGTTTCATCGCATGCTCTCGCTCTGCAACGCATGTCCGGGTTGCCTTTGCATGTGGCTGTGGTCACCAACGTTACCCGGGATCACATCGATTTTCATGGAACCGAGGCTGCTTATCTACAAGCCAAGTTGGCAATTCTGCAGTTGCTGGTTGCCGATGGGATCGCCGTCTTGAACGCGGATGATCACAATTTTGCCAATTTCGCCGCACGCTGGGAAGGTCGGACTATCAGCTATGGGATACATAATGCCAACGCTGCGTTGCGGGCAGAGAACATAGAGGCCGATGCTGCTGAAACACGATTCGAACTGGACTATTGCGGGCAGAGATTTCCGGTAAGCTCGCGTCTGATTGGTCGGTTTCAGGTTTACAACATCCTTGCTGCGGTTTCAGTCGCCATCGCCATGGGCGCGCAACCGGCTCATGCCGCAGCTGCGATCGCCGGATTCTCGCCAGTTCCCGGTAGAATGGAAAGTTATCAGCTTCCCAATGGGGCTCATGCGCTGATTGATTTTGCCCATAATCCGGACGGATTGCGTAACTTGTTGGAAAATTGTGCCGCACTGCGCAGTCGGCGACTCTTGTTGGTCTTTGGTTGTGGCGGTGATCGCGACCGAGGCAAAAGACCTATCATGGGGAGGATCGGCGCAGATTATGCCGACCGTTGTTGGATCACCTCCGACAACCCGCGCACCGAATCTCCTCAGCAAATTTTTGAGGATATACTGGCCGGAATACCTGATGACTCCGCGCACAAAGTTGAAGTCGAACCGGATCGCCGCAAGGCCATCAAACTCGCCTATGCCAACAGTCAGCCCGGGGACTTAATAGTGATCGCCGGCAAAGGCCATGAAGCTTACATGATTTTCGGACACACAAAGCATCCGTACAGCGATAAAGAAGAAGTGCTTGATCTAAGGTAAAAAACCTAGCATAATAGTTGCATGTTGTTACCCCGTTGCCTTTTGGGCAAAGTCATTTCAGTATGCGCGACCTTGTTGTCTGCCTGTGGTCTGTCGTGGGCTGAATATGTAATTTCTGCATTTAATCAGGAACGCGGCGGGCCGGCCAATCGCATCAATGGAGTCTATTCTGACCAGCAAGGATTTGTTTGGCTGGCCACATTCGAGGGGCTCATACGGTTCGATGGAGCCACTCATACCCGCTTTAATACTGCTAATCACCCAGGTCTGTTAGGCGGTGTTTTTGCCTTAACCCAGGGCCATGATGGCACCATATGGGCCTTGTCATCTACCAGTGTCCTATTGCGCTTTGATGCGGCTGGCATTCAATCCTGGCAAGGCCCGGTAACCTATGCAGCGGAGCGTTTTGGGAAATTGCCGACAACGCCCCAGGGACGACCATTGTTGGACGATCTGCATGGCTTTGTCACCATTGATGAAAACGATGAGTGGGTCCGGTTTTTGCACTACGAATGGAAGGCTGAGATCCCCGATTATTATACAGTCGATCCATTGGGTCAGCTATGGGTGGCCACTCGCTCAGGCCAACTTTTCCTGTTTGGCGAAGAAGGAAAGAGGGTGATTGATCTGGGGTTGTCGCCTGGCCAGCCTCAGGTGATTTCTGCTTTGGTGGCGCTTGAAGATAGCGCGGTCGTCCTTAGTGTGAACGGTCAACTGGCAATCATGGATTGTGCGACCTTGGCCATCCAATGGATTGACCGCGACCAGCTTTACATTCCGCAACGGCGTTTGCGCATTTCTGCGGGGAGTACGCGGTCGGAATTTTGGGTAGCCAGCATTTCCGGTGACGTGTTTCGGGTGCGCGAGGAGCAAGGGCAGTTTTCTGTTAAAGTTATCGATTTGGGTGTGCCAGGACCGCACATGGTTAACAGTCTTCATCGGGTTGCCGATGGTCGCGTCCTGATTGGTACCTATGACCGAGGATTGTTGACGCTTTTGCCACGCACCGGGGTATCCTACGCGCCCGCTGATGGCCTTGGTGGTGCCCTGGTGAATGCGGTGATCGACGATGGCTCGGGTGGACTGCTCATCGCTCATGGACGCGGACTGACCCAGTACACTGAAGGGCGATTCCACTCCATAAGCAATGCTGTGCTGCCGACAGGGCAATACCTCCTCGATGTTTACCGCGATCGGCAGGGACGACTTTGGACATCCAGTCTATCCGGGTTGCCAATTGTTCGGGAAGAGGACGGTTCCTGGCGCAAATTTACTGAATTTGCGGGCTTGGCTGTTGGCGGTTTCCGCACTTTTGCGGAGGACAACGATGGCGTCCTATGGGTGGGCGCTGAACGAGGATTAGTTGCCTATGATAACAATGGCATACGCACGTATGGGGTGGACGACGGCATGCGCTCCACCTTTGTGCTGTCTTTATTTGCGGATGCTGACAACCGCTTGTGGTTTGGAACTGCCCGCGGTGGACTGCATGTCTTGGTTGATGGTCAGATCAGCCCTATCGATATTATCGATCGTGCCGGTCGACCCCTTTCACAGCGGACAGTTTTTTCCATAACTCCTGATGAATCAGGCGTCTTGTGGGTGGGCGTTACCGGTGGTTTGATGCGCATTCGCAATGATGAAGTGACATTTCTGGACTTGGCTGAATCGTTGGGTTACACCACATTCTTTCATGTGGTCAGCGACCACAGTGGTTATTTCTGGCTGAGTACCTCGCGTGGCTTATTGCGAGTGCCCAGAGATGAATTGGTAGCTGCAGTTGAGACGGCGGATCCAACCCGGATTCGCACGCTACGTTTGCTGACTGCTGCGGATGGCTTGCCCGGCAATGCAGTACGCGCTAATTCCAGGACTTTTAGGGCTGCCAATGGATTCCTTTGGTTTGGCATGGAGAATGGCTTATTCGGCTTTCAACCAGCCAAAATCCGCGAACGACCCACGAAGGTGGCTACTTACATCACCTCGCTCGAAGTTAACGGAGAGGAAATAGGCGGCGACTGGGTCCATACCCACCGTTCTCACTCCGTTGCATACGGCAAGAACAGAATCCAAATCCACTTCACGTCACCAGTTTTTATAGATGCGGAATCGACACGGTTTGTCGCTAAATTGGAAGGCTTTGATCCCGACTGGCGCGTGCTTGAGAACCGGTTTATCGATTATACCAATCTGCGTCCTGGAAGGTATCACTTCAGGGTTAGATTGATGGAAGCGGATCCAGATAACCAGGAACTCACTGCAAGCCTGGCGCTCACCGTCACCCCACAATTTTGGCAAACTCCGCTGTTCATAGTCCTTTTCGTGGCACTTGCCCTGGTTGTTATCGCAGGCTCTTTCAAGTTCCGTCTGCATTTCCTGTATAATCGCCAGAAAATGCTGCAACGATTGGTGGAGCAAAGAACGGAGGAAATTCAACTCCAGCATGCAGAGTTGCAACAAACCAATCAGAAACTGGCCAACTTAAATCAGGAGAAGAATGAAATCCTCAGCATCGTAGCCCACGATTTACGCAATCCATTAGCTGCTGTCGAGAGTGTGGCCAATTTGCTTCTGGCAGATGCCCGCAAGGGTAGATATTCCGAAGTGGAAAGTCTGCTCTCAGGCCAGATCAACAGTGTTGAGCAAATGCGCGAGTTGATTCAACAATTGCTGGATAACAAGAGAATTGAGCAGGGCTTGATACTGGCGACGATAAAACCAGTGGATGCAACAGCGCTATTTCGTCAGGTAGCGCGATTGTTTCATCACAAGCTTATCCAGAAGTCCTTGCGCTTGGATATTTCCGGGATCTCTTTGGACAGCATTTATGTCGCCGCCGATCCGGTGTTGCTTAGGCAGGTGCTGGAAAATCTGTTGTCCAACGCTATCAAATTTTCGCTAAAGGTAACACCCTCTGGTTACGCATTGGGCGCGTGACCGAAGGTGTGGAGTTGGTTGTTGCCGACGAGGGCCCCGGCATTTCGGAGGCCGACAAGATGAAATTGTTCGAAAAATACGCACGGCTCAGCGCACGCCCGACTGGTGGCGAATCTTCCCTGGGGTTGGGCTTGTCGATCGCTGCCAGAATGGTTCAGATTATGGGAGGTACAATCCGCTGCGATTCGGTGGAGGGTAAAGGTGCGACATTCACTGTGCAATTGCCTGAGTGCCCGGCTCCCGCAGAAATCGATTCCTGACCCGCTCACTATTTCTGCGCTGTTTTTTGCAGTTTGATTGAATCTATTCCGAGATCGGTGTGCTAAGATACGCAGACTTGTACCGCGTGCGAAAGTGTCTTGCGACTTGTTGTTCTGTGCTTACGGTTTTCCTTCATGAATAACCCCGAGGGAGTTTTTGATCCTGTTGATGAAGCCATAGACGCCATCGCCGCCGGCAAGTTGGTCATTGTGACCGACGATGAGGACCGCGAAAATGAGGGCGATTTAATCATGGCCGCTTCCAAAGCGACTCCTGAGACCATCAACATGATGATTCGCTATGGCAGTGGTATCGTCTGTGTTCCTACTACTGAACCGCACTTGCGCCGATTGGGCTTAAATCCTATGGTGGTGGACAATCGCGAATCCCAGCGTACTGCTTTTACCGTTTCTGTGGATGCTGCTCATGGCGTGACCACTGGTATCAGTGCCTATGATCGGACGGTTGCCATTCGCATTCTCGCCAATCCCGAGGCGACCTCGGATCAACTGGTACAACCCGGCCACGTGTTTCCTTTGCGTGCGCGCCCAGGAGGCGTTCTCGAGCGCGCTGGGCATACCGAAGCCGCAGTCGATCTGGCGATTTTGGCGGGACAATTCCCCGCCGGTGTTATTTGTGAACTTGTGAACGATGATGGTTCAATGGCGCGTTTGGACGACCTGATTGCTTTCAAACGCAAGCATGGACTGAAAATGATTTCCATCGCCCAGCTCATTGAATATCGTCACAAACGCGATTGTTTGGTCGAAAAAAGTAACTACCCAGCCTTTCCATTCCGAGTTTGGGCAATTTGATCTGGATGTGTTCCGCTCCAGGCTTGATGGTGCCTTTCACTTTGTGCTGCGGATGGGAGATATGGGGCCAGAGCCAACATTGGTCAGGGTGCACAGCGAAAATATATTGAGTGACGTTTTTGCCGCAACCCACAGTCCCAGTCGTCAATCCCTGCATACGGCCTTGGAGTCCATAGCGAGAGAGGGTAGAGGCGTGATTGTGTATATGAGTCATCCCTGCGGGGGGATTGAATCTTCCGGGACCCATTGCCGCGAAAGCAGGTGTTGCTGTTGACACCGCTAAAATGGATCTCCGTCGCTACGGTCTGGGAGCACAAATTTTAACCAGTCTCGGATTGCGCAAAATTAGGTTGCTGAGTTCCACAACGCGCAATGTTGTGGGTCTCGATGGATACGGCCTGGAAATTGTCGAGCAGGTCCAGGTCGGACACGGCTGATCAGGTGATTTGCCAATCAAACAGGCTTAGTCGATGCTGAAATGGATGCGTCCGTTTCCAGCCGGATATCTTCCATGGCCTTGAACTGATGCCGAAGTTTTTTCCGGGAAAGCCTGCCACCAGTTTGTTTTAAACCTGTGCCACAGCATTCGGGTTAATCCTGGCAGAGCTTTAACGGAAACTGGCCTATGTAGCCACCGGAGATGTGCCAGTGCTCGCCATCTTCATCGACTGACCAGTGAATCTGATGGATAATTTTTCTGGGATCTCCGCCTTTTTGGTCTTTGCCCTGCCAGACCACAGAGAAGATGACCGTGTCGCCGGTGACTCTGAAGTTGGGCTGGGTAGCGGTGAAACCCCAGAATGTGACGGGCGAGATAGCGCTGTCAGCTCGGCTCATTGATGGCAACAACTCTGAACGCAGCCACGTATTCAAATCACCTTCTGAGACGCTGAATCTTCCTGTTTGCGCGTTGGGTAGTTCGCGGCGCAGTCGACCATAATCAGCACTGGGTGCCTCTATGCCTCTGAAAAAGTAAACCTTTGGTAGGGGTTGCATGGTCTGCATCTGCCCTGCAGTCAATTGTGGCACCGGCTGGATAGCCAGATAGATGAATGCAGCCACGATACCCAGGATCATGGCACTCACCGCAGGGAGTATGAGGCGTAACATTGCAGGGTGGGTTAAGGGGTCGCCGGTGCGCAGGCGCAGGCGCTCGAACAAGGAGCAGCTGGCGTAGCAGTGGTTTTTGGGGTATCACTGCTTTTGGGGGATTCAGCGGTTTCTTTTACCGGGGTTCCTTTGCGGTCCTTGAAGTCGGTTTCATAAAAACCACCGCCCTTGAAAATGAAACCCGACCCGCGTCCGATTTTACGCCTGAGGGCTGGGCTTTCGCAGCTCTGGCACTGAGTCAGCGGAGATTCAGACATCCGCTGAAATACTTCATATTCAATCCCACAATCAGGACAAACGTATTCGTAGGTTGGCATAATCAGATGGATTTTGAACTGGTTTTACGTTGAGATTTGAAGAGTGCTGTACAATACGCAGCATACAGAGTGAAGGCAAAAAATGCTGCAAAAGGAAAGATCGGGTATCCCAAAATGAGCAGCCCGTAAAGCGCCAATGTAGGCAACAACAACTGAGGCAAGGCTTTCAGGGCAATTTTAACCGGTTTATCGACCCGCAACAGATCATCAAAGCTACCACTGCGGGCATGCTGAGACAAAGCAGCCACCAACACGGAAGGTGCCAGCGCCAGAATGGGTACAAACGGAAGAAATGCCAACGACCAAGCCAACAACTGCAACTTCAGAAAACTGAAAATTGTGTTGAATATACCAAAAATGAGGGAGGCGAGCAGTATGGGAATGAAAATGTAGATGAGGTAAACCAGCAATGCCTTCAGGCCATCCAGCAAAAGCTCTTTCCATTCATCCCACTCGGGAAGGTCTCCCGGAGCGATGCGTCCTTTTCAATGTTGCGGATCATGCGCAGCCAATAACCAAGTACCAGGATATTGACGAACGGTAAAAACCACAGAACCCCGCCAATGAGCCATTTGACAAGCCATTTGGGGTCTGCGAAGAAACGTCTGGCAAGACTTTCTAAATTTGGCATAGAGTTTTAAGTTACACACATCAATGTGTTGCGCAATGGATTTTTCAGCACAGTCAAACACTTACAAGGAAAGCGTGGAACGCGCATTCAGTACTCTGCTGCCTCCGGTGGATGCGCCGCCTTCCCGATTGCATGCCGCAATGCACTATGCTTTGGCAGCTGGTGGCAAGCGGCTGCGGCCCCTTCTGGTGCTAGCTGCTGCTGATGTCTGGCCGAAACCGGTGGATGCTATACCTGCCGCAGTCGCCATAGAGTGTTTGCATACCTACACTCTGGTTCACGACGATTTACCCGCTATGGATAACTCTCCCTTGCGCCGGGGAGTGCCTTCAACCCATGTCGCATTTGGCGAAACCACCGCTATCCTTGTAGGGGACGCTTTGTTGACCGAGGCTTTCGCGATCCTGGCCAAGGCTTACCGCGACCATCCGGGCCTGGCCTGTGCTTTAATCGCTGATTTGGCTCAGGCTTCCGGTAGTCTCAAGTTGATTGGCGGTCAGTACGTCGATACCGTTAGTGAGCACCGTCAAATCTCCGCAGGAGAACTGGAATATATTCATCTTAACAAAACTGCAGCTCTACTGCAAGCAGCCTTGGTTATGGGATTGCGGCATGGTGAACCAACGCCCATGCATATTGAGGCCGGGTTCAGGATTGGGGCTTGCATGGGCTTGGCATTTCAAATTGTCGACGACTTGTTGGATGTATCCTCCAGCGCCGATCAACTGGGCAAAACTGTCGGTGCGGATGTCGCCAATGGCAAAAATACATTTGTCGCCATGCATGGCATTGATGCCTCGCGGGCCAAGGTCAAAGACCTGACACGGGACGCCTTGGAGGCCTGCAATGATTTGCCCGGCAACACCACTTTCTTGCGCCTGTTGATCACTCGCATGGCCGAACGTACCCAGTGAAGCAGGGTGATGGTGCGGCCCAGGTCAGCTGATTTATTCAAAATCAGGTAAACTTTTACGCCAGCACACCAATATCGTTTACACACCGGTCACGCTCCTCTAGCGATATTTAATCATTTTCTACACTCCAATGCCCTCTAAGTCCCCAGGTTTTTCGTTAGTTGAGGTCCTGATAGCCGTTGTCATTCTTGGCTTTTTGACGATGTCGGTGATGACTGGCACCATGGCTGTGCGCAAATCTGCTGAAGCCACCGTATATCAAGCGGTCGCAGAATCGATCACCGCTGGTTTTATGGAGCAACTCAAAGGCGAGGAGTTCGGCATTTTGCGTGCCAAAGCCACAGGCGATGATAACTCTCCATTCACCTTTGTAGTGCTCAATTACAGCGATACCCCAGGGCAGAGCGCCAATAGCCTGCAGGTTGACGTCAATACCCAGGATTTCGTGCAGTTACGCGGCCCCCAGGGCATTCCTATCAATTCCGGTCAGATGCCTGGCAGGCCTGATAGTATCGTAGTTAGGGCGCGTATGGATTATGATTTCCGCATTACTCTCAGCGCCCATCCCTCATTGCCAGTGGTGACCATCCTCATCGAATACCGCTATCGCATGCCTAATGTGAATCATTGGGTCGAATCCAGCATGATCGGTGCACGCTCTTCGGTAACACGCTGATGTACTCGTCAAACGCCATGTACCATAAGACCAAAGACACGCGAAACAGCGGCTTCACCATGGTGGAATTAATTATCACCATGGTGTTGGTGACCATTGTGATGGCGTCGTTTTATTCCATGACTCTTGCCATTAGCCGTCTGATCATCGACAGCGAGGGCAAGTTACAGATCCAGGCGGACATTCGTTCCTTCACCTTTGATATGTCAAGGGTAGGGCGCGGTGCGGCACAGTTTTACATCCATGATCGCTGGGATGCTTCCGGCGGATTGCAATTCAGCAATGTTTCAGCCGACGGTCAGAGCGGCGATGTGCTTCTGCTGGCATTCAGGCACTTTGATCGCAGCGATGTCGGGTTTTTGGTCAATGATAGCAACACTTACATTAGTAGAATTGTCGGATTCGCCCGTATTGCGCAAAACAATGCCGAAGAGGGTCCTGTGCTGCGCTTTGAATTAACGCCACCCACGCCAAATGCCTGGCCCGTTCGCGATTTTACCGTTCACGGCATTGTGGCGAATGCAGTGCGCAACAATCAAATTCAAATGCGTGAGGTGATTGAATTGTCCCGTGGTCGGGCGGATGGTCGCCTGTTCAAGCGCTATGGCAATCACCGGTTTATTGTGAACGGGGAAATCATTCATGGCCAAAATCCGCGCCGTGAGCAGCGGGTGTCCAATACCTACAACTTTACTGTATCCACCAGAGGTTAGCATGAAAAAGCGATTTGAAGGCAACAAGGGTTCCATTCTGATAACTATTTTCATTATCAGCGCTGCACTGGCTGGAGTCATGGCATCGGTCATCAATCGCACTTTGGGCGAAATGCGCCTCAACGCCAGCAATCGACTTGGCAACGAGGCACGGCAGGGTGCCGAAGTGGTGCTAGAATACGGCATGGCTCAACTGGTCCGCAGTTTTAATCAGAGCGCCACATTGTTTGAAGATGCTTTCAATCCGTTTGTCGGCCCATTCATCGCCCGCCGGTCATGTCACAAGAACTGATTCAGTTTTTGCGCAATTCCGGTGGTTCTTCACGGCTGGTTCTGCCGATTGCTTTTGATCCTGAAAGCATGTTTGATTATGAAACTACGTTGATCGCAGGTGTCGTTTCAGAGTCGTTTACCTGGGAGATTTCGGACCGTGTGCCGGGCGAAGAGAACAATTCCATGGCTGGTACCACCATGCGGGTGAACACGGTTGATGTCTATGCCAAAGCGACCGCCAGCGATCCTCGCTGGGGTGACCGTACCGCATACGTCAAGCAGACCTTCAGGGTGGTGGATCAGTCACTGTACCAATACGCCGTGTTTTACAGTTCAGCAGATCTGGAGCTTGCGCCTGGCCCTCTGTTCAATTTGGGCGAAAGCGGAATTCCCGGACCGGTGCATTCCAATCACAATATTTACTTGGGTTCGGGCAACACCCTGAATGTCAATGTGCGCATGACCACTGCCGGCGATTTTTTCGCCAGCCGTCATCCGCGCTCTGGTCAAGGAGCGCAGAGCGGTACGATCAATTTACTGCGCGCAGATACCGGGAACTTGGTTAATCTGCGGGTGGGTGGCGTGTATGTGGATAGCAGCGTACCCAACTTTCGCGAACGGGCTTCTGACATGTTCCGAGGTGGTCTTCTGACCCGTGAGCACGGAGTTCAGCAGCGCTATCCTGTGGGTATTGAAGAGCTGGGTCGGCTGTTTAGGGACGATGCCGCACCCCAGGGGCAGGACAATTGGGAGTATCACTTAATCAAACCGGGTCAGAACATCAATACCATCCGCAATGATGACACCCTGACTGCCGAGCAGCGACGGGTGTTGGAAACGGTGGAAGAGATGAAGTTTGCCAACAGGTCGGGTCTCACGGTGCGCCTGGAAAATGATGGCGAAACGGTGCGCTTGTTTACCTATGAGTTTGGGGAAAATGGCAGGCCACTTTATGATGCCGACGGCAACCCAAGGATGATTGAGTTGCGCCTGGAAGGTGAGCCTTTTTGGGAAGTTCAGCCGTTTTCGCACACGGGCAACAATAATAACAATGCCACGGTGACATCCGGCTTGTACGACTACCGGATGGGTGAGGGAAACTTTAACCGGGATTCAGGCAAAATCAATCTCTTGCGCATGGACATGGGGAGTTTGCGTGAGGCTTTGGAATTGCCCGAGCGCCAGGCCGATTGGCGACGACTGGATGTGGCGGATGCCGACGGCAATCCTCCGGCTTATGCCGCGCGATTTTTGGAATGGCGGTATTTATGTGCAGATGCCACAGGCCAACAATCCCAACCGTGCGGATCGCGTGGTGCCGTCGCGCAGCAATTGGGCGGTACAGTTACACAATGCCTCTGTTCTGCCTAATCCGACCCGCACAGCCCACTTCAGTGGCGCACCACATGCCGATGTCTCCGGGCTCACTTTGGCGACCAACAGTGCTTTGTACATTCAAGGCAATTTCAATGCTCCTGGAGGAGGCGGAACCAGCACCAATCCTGAGGCCAATTTTGGCAATTTGGGTGGAGAAGTGCCTGCATCACTGGTAGCTGATGCCATCACCGTGCTCAGCACCTCGTGGGACAATCAGTGGAGTATGCGTCAACTCAGTGCATCGCAACGCAGGGCTACTAATACGGTGGTTTCCGCCGCATTTGTCACCGGTAACGTGCCAACTCCCAACACAGGCACCACCAATTTTTACAGCGGTGGAGTGGAGAATTTCCCCCGCTTTCTTGAGGACTGGGCCAGCCGGACACTCACTTATCGGGGATCGATGGTGATGTTGTTCCGCAGTGAAGTCCAGGCGCGTCGCTGGGGGTTTGGTCAGGTTTATTCCGCCCCCCAACCGTAATTGGGGTTTTCATCGCCGGTTTAGTGAAGGTTTTCGTCCGCCGTTGGATATTGGGCCGCGCACATTCCATCGCGTCGGATTTACTGAGTTAACCCGCGCAGAATATGAGGCTGAAATTGCCGCTCTGCAGGAACGTTACCGGGGCGAATAAGTGACAGCCTTTGCTCGATACGGTTTGGGTGGATTGCAGTAAATTTTGATTTCCAGTTTGCCAGTAGGCAACATCTGGAGAAACTCTCTCTTCTACTACTACAATGAAGCTGAGAATATTTTTTGCTGTGCTGACGCTGTTGGCAGTGGTCCTGGTTCTGGGATTACTCTATGCCACCAACATCAGACTCTTGATCCAGGCTGGGGCCGTAGCGTCCACGCCAATGCCAGAGACTGTGGAGATCCGGGCGGTTTCCAGTGACAGTTGGGAGGAGCGCATTCGCACCGTAGGCAGCGTATCCGCCATTCAAGGAACTACCATCCGCGCTGAGGCTGAGGGTAGAATAGAAGGAAATTCTATTCACCCCTGGTGCCATGTTGAGGCTGGTACTGTTCTGGTTAGGCAAAATACCGATATTGAGCAGGCGCAGTTAGCCATGGCTCAGGCCGCTGCACGGCTGGCAGAAGTGACCGTCAACCGGTCGCGCGAGTTACTGCGCAGGGAAAGCATTCCCAGGCTGAACTGGATGCGGCGGAAGCCAACTATGCCCAGGCGATGGCTCAGGTAGCCAACATTGAAGCCGTTTTAAGTCACAAAACCATTCGCGCTCCATTTTCCGGCAAACTTGGAGTGCAGCGCCTGAGCATGGGCGAATTTCTCAACCGCGGTCAGGAGATTGTGTCTCTGCAAGCCTGGCACCCGCTGCGCATTGATTTTGATTTGCCACAGAATCAATTGTTCCGCGTTCGCGAAGGCATGCGCGTGATGATCAGTACGGATGCATGGCCGGACCATGTGTTTGAAGGGCACGTGACTGCCCTGGAGCCGGAAATCCGTGAGCGCTCGCGCACTTTTGCGGTCCAGGCCACTGTTGACAATGAGGATGGAAAATTAAAGCCCGGCATGTTTGTTCGCGTGGATCTGATACCAGATGTGGTACGCGATGTAGTCATTGTACCGCAAACTGCAGTGCGCTTTGCCACATTCGGCAATGCTGTGTTTGTTGTGGAACCCTCTACTGACCACGCCGGTCTGCAGCAGGCCAGGCAACAACTAGTGCGATTGGGCGAGACCAGGGGAGACTTTGTGGAAATCACCGAAGGTCTCTCGGGCACAGAGAAGGTGGTGACATCCGGCGTGTTTAAACTGCGCAATGGCTCATTTGTGAGACACAGCGAGGTGGGTGTGCTTGAGCCATCCCTCGAACCTACACCTATCAACCGCTGATTGCATCATGCATTTGACCGATATTTTTATCCGGCGCCCGGTACTGGCAACGGTGGTCAGTCTCGTCATCGTCATCGCTGGTTTACAAGCGGTTTTTAGCTTGAATGTACGCCAGTATCCGCGCAGCGAGAACGCCTCTGTTACCGTTACCACCGTCTACATTGGAGCGGATGCTGAGTTGGTGCGCGGCTTTATTACCGTGCCTCTTGAACGAGCCATTGCCGCCGCCGATGGCATTGATTTCATTCAATCGCAAAGTGCGCAAGGCCTATCCACCATAACGGCCCGATTGCGCTTGAATTACGATGCTACCAAGGCCCTTGCGGAAATCAGCTCCAAGGTCAATCAGGTGCGCAACGATCTGCCGCCTGAAGCCGAGGTTCCGATTATCAACATCGAAGCTGCGGATTCGCAGTTTGCCAGTGCCTATCTGAGTTTTGCCGGAGCCGGACTGGAGCCTAATGAAATTACCGATTTCTTGGTTCGTGTCGTTCAGCCGAGACTGACTGCGTTGCCGGTGTGCAACGCGCCGAGATTCTCGGTGGGCGCACTTTTGCCATGCGCATTTGGCTGGATCCCGAGCTCATGGCAGCGCGCAAAATCAGTCCTGCTCAAGTGCGTAGAGCCTTGGCTGAGAACAACTTTCTGGCTGCTCCCGGAAGTACGCAGGGCGCTATGGTTGCGGTCAATCTCAGTACCAATACCGACCTGACCTCCGTGGAGGAATTTCAAAATCTCGTCCTATTAAATGACAATGGCGCGTTTGTGCGTCTGCGCGACATCGCCACCGTGGTGTTGGGATCGGAATCCTCAGAAGCTGAGGTTGCGTTCAGTGGTGAGACCGCTGTTTTCATGGGCGTTTGGGTGCTGCCGAATGCCAATGCCATTGACGTTATAGGTTTGGTCCAGGATGAGATGGCCGCTTTGCAGGCCGATCTTCCTCCCGGAATGCAAGCCAGAGTAGCCTTTGACGCCACCGCCTATATCAACGATGCCATCAATGAGGTAGTGCGTACCTTGTTTCTGACTCTCGGCATTGTCATCGTGGTGATTTTCTTTTTCATTGGCTCCCTGCGCGCGGTTTTGGTTCCGGTCATCGTCATTCCGATTGCGCTGATCGGGGCGTTTTTTTGTCATGCAGGTGTTGGGCTTTACCATTAACTTGCTGACGCTGTTGGCCATTGTATTAGCCGTCGGACTGGTAGTCGATGATGCCATCGTTGTGTTGGAAAACGTTGAACGACACGTGAGTGATGGCATGAAGCCATTCGATGCTGCCATTCGTGGGGCGCGCGAATTGGTGGGTCCGATTATCGCCATGAGTATTACCTTGGCTGCGGTCTATGCTCCCATCGGATTGCAGGGCGGGTTGACCGGATCTTTGTTCCGCGAGTTTGCGCTGACTCTCGCCGGAGCGGTTGTCATTTCCGGTATTGCTGCCCTTACGTTGTCGCCGATGATGTGTTCCAAGCTGCTTAAAAGCGCTGGTCGCAAGAGTCGCCTGAGCACTAAAATTGATGAGGGTTTTATCAGTTTTCGTCGATTTTATGGGCGGATTCTGGATCACACTTTGCAATACCGACCAGCGATGTATGTGCTCTGGATTGGACTGACCTCGTTGGCATTGCTCATGTATCAGATGTCCCCTAAAGAGTTGGCTCCTACCGAGGATCAGGGGGTGATCTTCGGCATTGTCGATGCACCGGCCAACAACACTCTGGAGACGACTGCCGCAGCTACGCGCGCAGCATTTGAGGTGTTCAGATCGGTTCCCGAAATGGATTATACCTTTCAAATTACGTTCCCCACAGGAGGGTTTGGCGGTATGATTGTCAGGCCCTGGGGAGAACGTACCCGCAGCATTTTTCAAATTCAACCGGATGTGCAGGTCGGTCTGGCAGAATTACCGGCAATCCGCAAATTCCCGGTTTTGCCACCGGCACTTCCGGGCGGTGGGACTTTTCCTGTGGAATTCGTGATTTCCTCGACAGCTGAACCAGCGGAAATTTTGACTTTTGCAGAAACCTTGCAAATGGCTGCTGCCCGCAGTGGTAAGTTTGCCTTTCCGCCGCTGATCGATACCACTATTGATTTGCCGCAAACCCGCTTGATTTTTGATCGCGACAAGGTGGCTGCGCTCGGACTCAACATGGCCGTAGTCGGCCAAGAAGTGACCGCGATGATTGGCGGCAATTTTGTCAATCGCTTCAATATCTCTGGTCGCAGCTATCGGGTGATCCCACAAATTGAACGGTTATCAAGACTCAATGCAGACCAAGTCCTGGATATTTACCTGTCTCTACCCGACGGATCTCTTTTGCCCTTAAGATCCATTGCCACCCTTGAGACCAGTGCTCAACCCCGTTCTTTGAATCGCTTTCAGCAGCTCAATTCAGTGACCTTAAGCGGCGTTGCCATCCGGCCTTTGGATGAGGCTCTGACCTTCCTCGAGACTGAGGCTGCCGGAATTTTGCCACAGGGTTATGTGCTTGATTACACGGGTCAATCCAGGCAATTGCGCCAGGAGGGGGATCGGTTCCTGTTCACATTCATGCTGGCATCAGTGCTTATTTTCCTCGTCCTCGCGGCTCAGTTTAATTCATTCCGCGATCCATTCATCATTTTGGGCGGTTCGGCACCCTTGGCCATGTTTGGTGCTCTGATCGTCACCTTTCTCAAGATGCCCAATCCCAATTTGGCTTCCTGGACGGACAGTTTTACCACCACACTCAATATCTACTCGCAGATCGGCCTGGTCACCCTCGTTGGTTTGATTGCCAAAAATGGCATTCTGATCGTGCAGTTCGCCAACGTTCTACAAATTGAGGGTAATAGCAAACTGGAGGCAATTAAACGAGCTGCGCGCATTCGTTTGCGGCCAATTTTAATGACCTCACTGGCAACGGTTTTTGGTTTGTTCCCTTTGATCATGGTTACTGGGGCCGGTGCTGCTGCCCGCAACAGTATCGGCTTGGTGTTGGTGACCGGTATGCTGATCGGAACTCTATTCACCTTATTCGTGGTACCTTCGTTGTACATGCTGATAGCCAAGGACTACAAAAACACTCAAAACGAATCCAATCATGAATAAAGTGCGCTATCTGCTCGCTACCATATTGACCATGAACTGTTTAGCATCCCACTTTGCCACAGCTGAACAACCCGAGGGCGGGTCTCCTCAACGGAGTTCAATGCAGCAACACGAACCCATTGTGTGGGACTTGACCTTGCTGTATGCCACCGAAGAAGACTGGCAAGCGGATCGTCTCCGCTTTGACCGCAGTCCGGCAGAGTTTCAGGCATTCAGGGGCAGGTTAGGCGAGGGTGCTCCCGTGTTGGCAGACGCCTTGGAAACTGTGTTTGGCACTTTTCGTGACTTTTGGCGGTTCAGTACCTACGCCAGCCTGTTGCGTTCGGAAAATGCCAGGGATGCAGCTAATGTTGAGCGCAGCCAACTGGTTTCCATGATTGCGACCAACATGTGGAGTGCCCGCAGTTTTCTGGAACCTGAACTGCTGGCGCTCGGTGAAGCAACAATAGCTGATTTTCTTGCCACCGAACCGCGCCTGGAAATCTTTCGTTTCTATCTGGAGAATTTGATCAGGCGACAGCCGCATACTCTGGGTGCGGAGGCAGAACAAGTTTTGTCCTTATTGAGTCCAATTTCAGGTGCCCCGCAAAGCGTATTCAGTTTATTGACCAATTCGGATATGCGGTGGCCGGTGGTCACACTGAGCGATGGTACTGAGGCAGAGTTAACCCAACCTGGCTACGCACGCTTCAGAGCGGTTGACAACCGTGATGATCGCGAGCTTGTGTTCCGCACATATTGGGGCTTTTTGCGCAATTACGAATCCACCTTGGGCAATACCTATTTTCACAATGTCCAAGGCGCAGTTTTGAATGCTCGCGCCCGCAATCATCCCACGGCCTTGTCACAGCGTTTTTTCCGCGAAAATCTTCCGGTTGAGGTTTACACCCAATTGCTGGATCAGGTACATGCCGGTTTGCCCCTAATGCACAGGTATCTTGAGTTGCGCCGCAAGGTGATGGGTGTGGAGACTCTGTACTATCATGATATCTACAATTCTCTGGTCGAGAAGGAGATGGATTTTGATTTTGCCACCGCAGCCGATCTGACTCTGCGCTCGGCAGCACCCCTGGGAGCGGAATACGTGGCAAAATTGGCTGCCGGTTTGGCAGGTCCCTATACCCACGTCTATCCGCAGCCTGGCAAAGCCCCCGGTGCTTTTATGTCGGGAGCCGTTGTCGATGCCATCCCTATATTCTAATGAATTTTGATGGTTCCTTTGAAAACGTGTCCACACTGGCTCATGAATGGGGCCACGCCATTCACTCACTCTACAGCAATAGCACGCAACCTTACACAACCGCCCGCTATTCTTTGTTTATTGCTGAAATTGCCGCATTCACAAATGAACTGTTGCTTAGTGATTACATGTTGCGCAACGCGACTAACGATGAAGAACGGATCTATTTTCTAAATCACGCCATTGACCGCATTCGCGGGGCATTTTTTTCGACAGGCTAAGTTTGCTGAGTTTGAGTACCGCGCTCACGCTGCTGTGGAGGCAGGACAACCTCTTTCCGGCCAACGCCTGAGCGCCATGTACGGGGAGTTGTTGCGGCAATATTTTGGCCATGATGCGGGTGTCATGCATATCCATCCCGAATACCACAATGAGTGGGCCATCATTCCCCATTTCTACAGTAATTTTTACGTGTATAATTACTCCACCTCCATGGCTGGCGCGGCCTTTTTTGCCGAAGGTTTGCTGGCGGGCGATGCAAATACACTCGCCAGTTATCTCGAGGTATTGCGCGCCGGTGGTTCTGATCATCCTGTTGAGATCTTGCGTGCCGCTGGCCTCGACATGACTGGTCCCGCCGCCTACGAAGCTTTAATGCGCCTATTCAACCGGAAATTGAACGAGTTGGAACAGTTACTGGTACCCTGATCGGGGAGATATTCAATAAATCGTCATTGTCATTCAGGGAATTCTGCGAAACATTCAGTTGATTATATTATGCCATTTGCAGCCAAAGTTTTCATTCGAAGTTTTATCACCTTGGGTATCTGCCTGAGTGCGACACCCTTGCTTTCCGCCAACGCCATAGATCTCAATCTGCGATCGGCTATGGAACGCGCGAGTCAGGCTAACATCAACCTCTTGCTCGAACAGGAAAATGTGGTGACCGCCCAACAGGAGCGGGCGCGCACACGCTCCAATTTACTGCCCTCAGTCGATTTGATTGCCGGACAGTCGCGCAGCAGCGGTATGGTCAATGGTTTGGTCGGTCCCGAGCGTATGTACAGCAGTCGCTTTGAAGCCTTATTACGCGGCAGATTAAGCCTGTTTGATGTCACTAACCACGCCAATGATCGGGTTGCCCGTTTTAATGTGGAGATTGCCGATTTGAATCTCGAAAATACCGCGCAATCCGTCTGGCAAAGTATTGGTAGCGCATATTTTTCGCACCTGCGCAATGTGAGCAGGTTGGAGTTATTGCAAGTCATTCGCGAACGGGATACGGTACTGCTCGACTTGTCGCGCAATCAGTTTGAAGCCGGTGCGGCAACTTCGATTGATGTTACCAGAGCAGAAGTTCAATTAGCCGATACCGAGTTATCCATTCTGCGACAGGAAACTTTGGTTTATCAATCGGAGCTGGCCCTCAAGCGGTTGCTGAACTTGCAACTGGAAGCACCTTTGAACCTGCAACCATTTCCTATCACGGAAAGAAATCCTCAAGCCTTCCAGAGTGCCATGTTGCTGCGGGCTGCTGAACAACGTCCCGATCTCAGAGCCGCTAAACTCACTTTGGAACGCAATCGCGTGGCTCGGCGCGCCGCTGGTCTGGAGCGCTTGCCATCGCTTGAATTGACTGGTGATTACGGTTTTGGTGGTCGCGATCCCGGCAGTGATCTTGACGAGCAGTGGCGCATTGCGCTCGGTTTCAGTATGCCTTTGTTTGATGGTTTTCGCATTCGCGCCAACCGACTTCAGGCTGATTCCTTGATCCGTCGCCAAGAGGCTATCGTCGATGATCTGATGCAGCAGTTGGAAGCGGACTTGCGGTTTGACTTGCGCGACATCATTTCGACCTGGCAGCAAATTCAGGTCGCGCAAAAGCGGGTTGATTTGAGTGAGCGTGAATACCGCTTGGCTCAGACGCGGTTTCAGGAAGGAGTGGCCGACAATCGCGATGTTGTCGATGCCCAAGCCCGGTTGGCGAATGCGCAGGAGGGTTTGATCGAAGCGGAATTTGCCTACAAAATAGCGCTGCTTTCCTTCGCCCGCAGCAGGGGCGATGTGCTCAGCATTCTCGATTTCCAGTAACCCGTGCCCGCTGCGAAGTTAATCCTTGCTTCAGCCTCGCCGAGGCGGCGTGAGCTATTGGCGTCACTCGGGGTCGATTTCATTGTTGAGACTGCCGATGTCGTGGAGTGGGAGGCGGAGTCAGCAGATCCAGCACAGCTAGTGCAACACAATGCACGGATCAAAGCGGAGGCCGTGGCCCGCAAATTCCCCGATTATTGGGTTTTAGGAGCAGATACCACTGTTGCTCTGGAACATCTGGTCTTGAACAAACCTGTGAATCATGAGGATGCGGTCCGCATGTTGTCTTCATTGTCCGGACGGGAACACCGGGTTCTCACGGCTGTCTGCCTGCACCACTACCGGCTGGATAAGTCTTTGGAGTGGGTGGATGTAAGTCACGTTCGATTTCGCAGTTTGGATCGGACTGCCATCGAACATTATATGGGTTTGGTACACGTATTCGATAAAGCCGGAGCCTATGCTTTTCAGGAACACGGAGCTTTGATTATTGAAAGTTTTTCCGGATCCCGCAGCAATATTATTGGATTACCTGTGGAGTCACTGCAACCAAAGCTGGTCGAGGTGGGGTTAATAGGTGGGAAGCATGCAGGAAATTGATTCAACCAACCGTCTGTCCTGGAGTCGCGAGCCGCGCGATCCTGATGGCATTGCGTTGGCAGTACTGCTTACTTTATTTGCCCACTTGGCGTTGTTTTGGGTCACACCCGAAAGGTTTGTTTTGCCCGGCCCGGAAGAGGCGCGGGCTCAGCCCGTCTGGATTGTATTTGCTGAACCGGAGGAGGAGCCAGACCCGGTAATGGAAGAAGAGCGCCGTTTTGTGATGGCACCTGCGGATGTTCCCGAGGAACGTCCGGAACCCACGCCCAATTTTTCCGACCGGTTTCAGGTGGCTGCCCAACCAGAGGAAGCACCGCCCAGCGAAACCAACGATCCGATGGTCGAAGGCGATGAACCTGACTCCAATCGTATTGTTCAAGGCAATCCCTTTGAAGATCCTTCTCTGCAACCGCCCTCTGCAGCAGCAGAAGCCGGTCAAAGTCCGCAACAACAGTTGGAAGCGGCACCAGCAGTTGCTTCGCAACAACCCCCTGCCCAGCAATTGCCATCCTGGCAACGCGAGCTCGACGAGGGGCCTGAAGTTGTCGAGCAGCCGGATGTCAGCGACGTCCCAACTCAGGAAACTATTCCTGATGCTGCCACCGTTGCCGAGGTGACGAGCGACATGGACGGTAGTGGTGATGCCACCGTCACATTGCCGCCACAGGTCAGCAGTGAGCAGGGACTGCAACCGCGGCCGCGCATGAGGGTTCAGCGTGACACCTCCTTTGGGCCGATCCGCGATTCAACCAGAGGCGCTATCAGAGTCGGCAATTTGGCCTTTGACGCTGAGCATTCTGAGTTTGGTGAATATTGGCGCCGGGTCGCTGAAGTCATTGAAGCGCGCTGGCGCAGCATTCTTTTTTCCACCCGCGCAGTCGCCTACAGCGGCAATCGCGTTACGGTCGAATTTTTCATTACCAGAGAGGGTAATGTGGAGGATGTGCGAATTCTAGGATCCGACGCCAACAGGTTGGCAGAGACCATTTCTATCGATGCCATTACCAGTGAGGCACCGTTTTTTCGCTGGTCTCCAGAAATGATCCTTTCCATGGGAGAGCGGACCAGCGCCCGAATCACCTTCATCTATTGAATCCTTTGGCGCACAATGTTCTCCGAGGGGCCTTGACGTTATCGGGCAATCTCAGATTGGATGGGTGGGTATGATCGATGTTTTGGATTTGGATGCCTTGCGCAATTGGAATTTCACCGGAACGGCCCTGGCGGTTGTTG